>JALOQT010000166.1 GCA_025453375.1 Phycisphaerales bacterium
CCCGCGGACGACATCGTGCTTGCCCATGAACATGCGTTCATTGCGGCCGATGACGACGCCGGCGGTGGTGCCGCCGGTGCCGGACATGTCCTTGGGGTAGGAGTGGATGACAAAGTCGGGGCGCTCCATCGGGTCCTTGCGGCGGAGCGGGCGGTGCAGGAAGGGCGTGCCGACGGTGCTGTCGACCAGCACGGTCAGTTTCTCTTCGTGCGCTGCGCGGGTCATCGCGGGGATGTCCAGGCAGTAGCCGTGCGGGTTGCAGGGGCTTTCGAGGTAGACGTAGATGTTCTTGCCGTTGGCCAGGCGCTTGGCGTGCTTCTTGCGTGCCGCGGCCAGGGCCTTGCGGAAGTCCGCCTCGGTGTAGCCATCGAAGAACTCGATGGCGACATCCATGTTGCCCGGCTTGGCCAGCCAGTCGTGCATCAACTGATACGTCCCGCCATAGACATTGCGCGAGGCCAGGATGATGTCCTGATAGCCGACGAGGTGGCTGAGGGCGGCATCGACCGCGGCCATGCCGCTGTTGAAGTTCAGGGCGAAATAGTGATGGCTCTCCGGCCCGCACTCGACATCGACGATGTGGTTGGCCAGGCTGATGCTCGTCGGGCTCAGCAGGCGGCTGTAGATCTGCAGCAGCAGTTCCTTGCCCTGGAAGGCATCATCCACCCACTCGCTGCAGGCGTAGATGTACGTCGCGGTGCGGGTGATGACGGGCTTGGCGGCGAAGATCGCCGTCACGTTGTCGATGATCGGATACGGCCCGCGGGCAAGGCGGCTGCTCTGGCTGTCGACGATCGACTGATACGTCCGGCGGAACGGATGCATCAGCGTGTCCATCACCTTGGCCAACTGGAAGCACAGGAACTTCTGGGCGGCAAACCGGGCGGCGCGATCCTCACGCGGGAGGTGGGCCAGCTCGCTGACGAGGCTCTGCCAGAGACGCTGCGTGTCGGCATGGGCCGAGTAGACGCCGCGGGCGACGCTGGCGAGGTTCTTGCCGAAGTCCGTATGGCTGTCGATCCCGAAGTGGGTGAGCTGTTCGCTGACGAGGCCGTCAACGTCCTTGGCGGCGGTGGTCTTGCGGCGGGGGCTGATCTGGCGGGCAAGGTCAAACTGCTCGGCGATGGCGCGGGCGTCGACGGGGTGCTTGGCCAGCCCGTTGGCCGACGCCTTGCCGGATGAAGCCTTCGCACGCATGCCGGTGGTTGATGTGGCCATAAACGTCGGATCCTTCCAAAAGGTCAGGTGTTCGAGGTGGTTAGGGGGAAGTCTAGGTCTTCTTCATCGGGCCGCCGGGGGCGGGGCTGGAGGGTCCCGAGGGGAAGGCGGGGGAGGGGTGGGGGGATGGAGGGCGGCTCGGAGGGAAGGTCCGGGCAGGTTGAAACCTGCCCCACGCGATGCCTCTCCCTCCGTCGCTTCGTCGCTTCGTTGCTTCGTCGCTTCCCCCCCGCTGCCCCACCCTACCTTCGCCCATGCGCATCTTGCTTTGCAATGACGACGGCATCCACGCGCCGGGGATCACCGCCCTCTATGACGCCCTCACCGGCCACACGCCGGGCCAAGGGCAGGGCCAGACGCCCCTGGCCGAGGTCATGGTCGTTGCCCCCCTGACGGTGCAATCCGCCACGGGGCATGGGATCACGTTTCGTGAGCCGCTGATGATCCGCCATGTCCGCGTCAATGACCGCATGGAGGGGATCGCCGTCGATGGCCGCCCGGCCGATTGCGTCAAACTCGCCCTCAGCGAGCTGTGGCCCGCACGCTTCGGCCCTGGCTCGCGGCCGGATCTGGTCATCAGCGGGATGAACATCGGGGCCAATGTGGGGATCAACGTGCTGTATTCCGGCACGGTCGCCGCGGCGCTGGAGGCGGCGTTCCTGGGCGTGCCGTCGATCGCGGTGAGCCTGCACATCGGGCGCAGCCGCCCGGAGTTTGACATCGCCGCCCAGCACGCGCGGACGGTCATTGAGCGGCTCATCGCCCTGGGCACCGGCGCGACTGGCCCGTGCGTGAGCATCAACATCCCGATCACCGAAGGAACGGGCGATGCCCCCGCACCGCCGCTGCCGCCGTTGCGCGTCTGCCCCATGAACACCCACGGCATGATCGACGCCTTCACCCGCAACACCAACCCCATGGGCGACGTGTATTTCTGGTCCAGCGGCACCCCCCTGGAGTTCCACGCCACCGAACCCGGCAGCGACGTGCAATCCCTCTTCGAACGCTGCATCACCATCACCCCCCTGACTCACGACCTGACCGACCACACCAGGCTGGCGGCGATGCGGGGGGTGGAGATGGCCAAATAGCCAAATGGGCAAATGGCTAAAGGGCCAAGATGGAGAAGGCATTGGGGGCTGGGGACGGGCATGGGCGGAGGGGGGCCGGCGTCAGTGAGCGGAACACCGAAAATTGACCGATACAATTTTCTCACCAGAAAGTTGGCGAGGGGGTGGTTTATCGGGTAGTCTTCTGATGTCCGGAGGGCGGCGCGGCTGGGGCGGGGTCGTGGGGCGGGGTCGTGGGGCGGGGGAGAGTGCGGATGGCCAGCCGCGTGGTGTGGTGTGAGCGAGAGTGGCAGGAGGAGAAGGACAATGGGTGTTGCGAGCAAAGCGGGCGTGATCGCCATGGTGTTGGTGTGCGGCTGGGCGTTGCCGGTCTCGGCGACGGTGACGTATTCGACCATCGCGCTCTCCGGCGCGGGCGGCGGAACGGGGCCGGGGTCGATTCCTGGGTTGGCCCCGGGTGTGACGTTTGTGGAGTTGGCCAACCAGCAGCCATCGATCAATGATGCCGGGGTCGTGGCGTTTCGCGGCACGTTGAGTGTCGCCGGCAACCCGGCGGGCATTTGGACCAGCAGCGGCGGGGTCAACAGCAATCAGCAAGTTGCTGGCGGGGCGCGTCCGGGTGGCGGGGCGTATGCCGCGACCGACGGGTTCAACGGCGTGTCGATCAACAACGCGGGCAACGTCGCGTTTCGCCTCAATGCCAGTTCGGGCATTTTCGCCAGCAGCGGCGGGGTCTATAGCCGTGCGGCGCTGGTGGGCGATCTGGCGACGGGCGCGGGTGGCGCGGCGTTTTCGACGATCGCCACTGGCACGCCGCTGTTCAACAGCGCCGGGCAGGTGGCGTATTACGCGACGCTGGCGACCAACGCGTCCAGCACGCCGCCGGTGGTGACGACGAGCGGCGTGGCCAACAACAACGCGCTGTGGATCGGCACGCCGGCCAGCCAGTCACTGGTGCTGCGGCAGAATGACGCGCTGCTGAGCCTCGATGCGGGCGGTGCGGTGCGCGTCGGTGCGTTTTCGACCTTGACGCTGTCGTTCAACGGCGCTGGCCGGTTTGTGACCTCCACGGCGCTGCAGGGCACGGTCACGACGGGCACCGGGGCGGGCAGCAACTCTGCCGCGATTGTCAGCAATCGCAGCGGCAGCACGCAGGTGCTGGCGCGCGTCGGCGATGCGGCCCCGACAGCGACGGGCGCGCCGAGCGCGACGGATCTTTTCCGCACGATGCCCACCAACCGCATCGGCTTCAACGATGCGGGCAACGTGGTGTTCACCTCGACGCTGCGCAACAGCGCGGGCACGCAGACGGCCACAGCCGCGCTGTTCTCTGATGTTGGCGGCCCGCTGCGTCAACTGGCGCGGACGGGCGAGGCGGTGCCGACGATCACCGGCGCGATCGCCAGCGAGTTTGCAGGCGTGACCTGGGGAGCGAGCTTCGGCACGCCGGTGGTCAACGCTGGCGGCCTCATCGGCGTCTCAGCCGGCCTGGCCAACACCGGCGCGACGACCAACACCACCGTGCTGCTGACGGTCAACCCCGTCACGGGCACGCTGACGCGCATCGCCCGCTCGGGCGATGTGGCGGTGGTCAACGGCTCGCCGATTGTCGGCGATGCGTTCTTCTCGCAGCTCAACGACATCGCGCTGAACAGCAGCGGGCAGATGGTGTTTTCCTCGACGCTGACGGGCAACAGCGTCAGTGTCGGGCTGGGCAATGGCAGCGCACTGTTCGCCTATGACCCGGTCCTCGGCTTGCAGATGATTGCCCGCACGGGCGACCAGTTTGAAGTCGCCCCGGGGGACTTCCGCACGATCAGCACCATCGGCGGGATCGTCGCCAGCGGCGGGCAGGACGGGCGCTCACGCACGCTCAATGACCGGGGCGTGGCGACCTTTGCCCTGGGCTTTACGGGGGGCACATCGGGCATCTTTACGGCGGTGATCCCGACGCCGGGCGTGGCGGGGGTCTTTGGCCTCGGGCTGCTGGCGGCGGGGCGTCGCCGTCGATAACGATTCATCACTCATGG
>JALOQT010000167.1 GCA_025453375.1 Phycisphaerales bacterium
GGCCCGCTTCGATCGCGCGGCTCTTGGCCGGGTCATACACCAGGGCCGCCCCGAGGGCCGACCAGCCGGCGAGCATCAGGCCCGCGCCGATGGCGAAGCAGGCGTAGCCCCAGTTTCGCTGGGCGTTGGCGCTGATCGTCAGGCCCCAGGTGATCGCGCTGGTCCACAGGCCGTTGGCGAAGTGGAAGATCAGCAGCGTGATACCGACGAAGTAGAACAGGCTGACGACCACGCCGGCGGCGGTGAACTCTTCCCCGCCGCGGAGGGCCATCGTCAGCGTGCTGACGGCGTAGTGGTGGCTCCATTGCGTGCCGCCGGGCACGAGCCACTCCCAGCCCCAGCGCAGGGTCGCGACGTGATAGAAGATAAACAGGATGCCGATGTATCCGCTGAGGCGCTGCAGGCGATAGCGCCAGTTGCTCTGATAGTTGTAGCGGGCGGTGTTGGCCTTGCCCTGCATGGCAAAGACGACGCCGAAGATCGAGTGGAAGGCGATCGACGCCCAGAGTGTGATTTCGATCAGCAGCAGGTGGGGGATCTGCGTGTTGATCCAGGTGACTTCCTTCTGGAAGTACGTCACGCCGCCATCGACCATGCCCATGCCCATGCCGTCACCCGGGCGGATGCCCGCGCGGCCCCAGAGCAGCGAGGAGTTGGTGATCAGGTGCGCAACGAGGAACACGCCGATGGGGACGATGCCCGTCAGCGAGTGCAGGCGACGAATCAGGTAGTAGTTTCGTTCGTACCAGCTTTGGTTGTTCGCGTTCACGCGGAACTCCTGAGGCTTCGGCAATCGCACAGACGCATCACTGAACCGATGCATCAGTGCCGGACGAGCAGACCGGTGGCTTCCGAACAGAGTCGAACCCGATTGCTCCTGTCAGACTGTAGCGACTCCTGCCCGGCAAGAGCAAGCGACGAATCGGTCTAGTCGTCGCTTCGCCCGGCATCGAGCCTGCGTCGCGCGGTTATCGCCCTGATCCGGGTGGAGGATTGGCGGGGGTCGCCGTCGGCGCGGCTTTGGGTTTGACGGGGAGGTGCACTTCGCCCCACTTCAAGCCGTCGCGCTGCTCCGGGCCGTTGTAGTGAAGCACACGCGGCTCGCCGATGACTTCATAGCGACCGTCCTGCGCGACCCACTCCGCCAGCGTGTCCAGTTCCTCGCGCGAGCGGCTGAAGGCGTACGAACCTTGGTAGCCGATGGCAATCACCAGGCGCTCAGGGGTGTCGACGACGGTGATGTTTTCGTTGCGCGGGTCGGGCCCGGCAGGGCCGAGGTCGGCGGTGCGATAGAGGAAGCTCATCGTCCAGCGATCCGGGCTGCTCTTGGGCTCGGGAAGGACTTTGCCGTCCTGCGTGTTCCAGCCTTCGTAGTCCATCTCGACGGGCGCGGTCATGGCGATGTTGCGCCGCTTGATGTGGTTAAAGAGCGGGAAGAAGCCGAGGTTCATCCCGACGCGCGGGTTGCCCGAGCCGCTGGTTTCGGCGCGGCGGAGGGATGGATACCGCTTGATGTCAATTGCGCCCGGGGGCGTGGGCGGGGCATAGCCGACCGGCAGCACGTCGCCAGTGCGGGCGGTGCCGCTGGTCCACATCCCTGAGGGCTGCTTGGTGGCCTGGGCATCGCCTCGGAGGCGGATGGCCTCGCCGAGGGCGGGCAGTGGGGGTAGTGGGGCGGGGGCTGGTGCTAGTGCTGGGGTTGCGACTGGTGTCGCGACCTTCGCGGTTGGCTCGACGGCGACGGCTTGCGGGGCCTCGGTCGTTGCCGCGGGTTTCTCGGACGTGGTTGATGTCGCGACTTGGCTGGCTGACGGCGCAGGGGCACTGCACGAGGCGAGGGCCGCGAGGAGCGGGAGTGTCAGCGTGATGAGGCCGTGTCGGCAGGTTCGGGAGGCAGAATCGCTGAGATTGGCTCGCATGGTCGCAAAGCTCCAAGCGAGGTGGGACGGGATAGTAGACGCGTTCAGGCCCGGTTCGGTTCGCCCGAGGGCGGCAGAAGCCGCGAAAGCGGGCGGGCGAAGACGAAGACGGCCATGATGAACACCGTGGCCATCAGCAGCGCGCCAGTCGCCTGGTGGCTCGTGCGGATCAGCAGGCGGACGGGGTCGATCGGCGGCGCGGCGGCGAGGGTCTCGGCCACTGGCGCGGCGATCTTGCGTGTGTCATCACCCAGGAAGGCCAGCAGCGCGACCCAGCCGAGCAGGAACTGAATCGCCACGACGATCATCGGCGCGTGGCCAACGAGCCAGAGCGTGCGGCCGTGTGCCGCGTCGGTCTTGAGCTTCATCAGTTTCGCCCCGGCGATGACCGCGAGGGTGACGATGACGATCGAGAAGATCACGTGTGACCACAGCGCGTGGCTGCTGTTGAGGTGGCGGATCATCGTGCCGAAGATCAGTTGCACCGTCAGCGTGATGACCAGCGCGATGGTCAGCACCGTCGGCAGCGCGGGGCCGAGGCGAGCGTTGGCGGCGTCATCGGTGTGCCACGTCCACCAGCGCAGGCTCAGCACCGCGGCAAAGGCGGCCATCAGTCCGAAGAAGATCTGCCCAAGTGAGCCATGGGTCAGCACGAGCCACGTGCTCTTGTTCTCGACCCACACGCCGCCGAGGATGCCTTGGATGATCACGAGGGCCAGCAGGGCGGCGGCGGCGAACTTCATCCACCGGCGCGGGGCGCAGGCGATCGCAAAGACCGTCAGGGCGATCGTCGTCAGGCCGACCATCGTGCCAAAGAGGCGATGGGTGTGCTCCAGGAACACGCGCGGCTCGCTCATGAGGGCGATGGGGTAAAGGAACATGTTGCTGCCGAAGGTGCCCGGCCAGTCGGGCACGGCAAAGCCGGCCTTGGCCGTCGTCACCAGCCCGCCGAGGGTCAGAAGGGGCAGCACCGCGACGGTCGCGACGATCGCCATGCGGCCCAGCCAGCGGACGGGCGCGGCGACGGCAACATCGCGCCAAACCAACCGGCCGATGAACGCCGCGACGAGGCCGACGATCACACACGCCCCGATCCAGCCGGCGACCATCAGGGGCGCGCTGGGGAGCATGGACTTGACGGTGGCGCCGGCGGTCATCGCCTCGGCGGCGGCGGCGGTGCCGCGGAGGGCGTCGTCGGTCGGGGTGGTCAGTTTGGAGCCGATGATCAAGAGGTTGACCCCACCGCAGACCAGCCCGGCCAGCAGGCCCACACCCAGCCGGTGCGCCGTCGGCACCGCCCGAACGCCCCAGATCGTCCCGACTAGCAGCACCCCCAGCAGCATCGGCCCGGCGACGGCCGGCGGGAACATCGCCACCGACACGGGCATGTGCATCAGAAACCACGACACCCACATGGCGACCATGACACCAAAGCCCACTGTGGTGCCCGCCGCGAGCACCGCCCGCAGCGCCGTTGCCGATGAGGCATGGGCCGCGGCGGCGGGAGTAAGGCTGGCGGGGCGTGACGACGAAGCAATGGACGTCATGGTCGGATGATAGGTGAGGGGCGAGTGGGGAGGCCCGCGATGGAGGGATGGCGGTTGTGTGGAGAAAGCTTGGCTGGGCTGGGGGTGGGTGGCTGCTCTTGAGTAAAAATGCTTATACCTAAGGGTTGTTGTCCGGCTTTGAGGGGTTTCTGATCGGGGGACTTGCAAAGAAGGACTCTCCCTCTCTACACTGACGCCGGATCGGTTGCAGTCTGGCAAGAATCGTTCTGTTCGCACGACCGTTACGTTGGCAAGGTGTCTGTGTGTTCGGTGGACACTGGCGGCGGTGGCGGTGAGGTGCGTGCTGGAGCGTTGGGTGGTGCTGGAATGTGGCTGATTGTGGATGGCTTGGTCGTTTTGCTCGGTGTGACTAACTGCAAGGATCTTCGATGTCGACGATCTTTCCGAAGTGGACCAACAAGCTCCCGCCGCTGATTGCCGGGGGTGCGTTGTCGACGCTTGGACTGGCGGTGGCGGGTGTGTGGTATTACGCGACGCCGGAGTTCTGGGAGGTTGGGTATATGCCCAAGCAGCCCGGCGGCGGGTTCAACCACCAGCTGCATGCGGGCAAACTGGGTATGGACTGCCGGTATTGCCACAGCCATGTCGAGAGCTCGGCTGAGGCCAACATTCCGCCGGTCAGCACCTGCTATGGCTGCCATAGCGAAGGGAAGCTGGCGGTGCTGAATGACAGCAAGAACCACCGCGAGAAGACGGAGTTCATCCGCACGGCGTATGCCGCGGACAAGCCGATCGAGTGGGCGCGGGTGCACAAACTGCCGGACTA
>JALOQT010000168.1 GCA_025453375.1 Phycisphaerales bacterium
ATGTGCTGGGAGCGGCATCGGTGCGTGTCGTCGCGTTGGTGGTCTTTCGCTTGGGCACAACACTCCTCGGATCTGATGACGCTCGACCATACCCACCCTGCAGGACGCACAGGCCACCGCTGCGGCGAGTGGCAATTCAACGCGCAACGACGCGCTTTGAAGCCCGCCGCTTCGACCTGGACGGCGTGCCGAGCGCCCAGGCCATTCGCCAACCACCGGCAACACCGACACCGGCACAAGCACCGACACCCGCACCGACGCCAAAGCTGACGCGCCGGTTCTCGGACGGCCAGGGCCACCCTGCACCGCCGGACACGAGAAGGCCAAGGCCGCCGCGGCCGCGGCCGCGGCCGCGGGAGGCGGATTTGGCGGCACGACCTACCAAACCACAAACTTCGGGAATCTTACCGGAAAGTGAATCGCAGAACTTGACGAAACTACTTTATAAAGTATTCTGGCGATGTCAAGTAATCTTCCGTCGGCCTCGCACTACTTCGACAGACTTCCTTCGAGACCACCCGTGCCGCTGGCTCCCAACCCCCGGCTCCCAACCCCCGGCGCGCCACGCCACGCCTGCCGCCAGTCCTTGCCCCCGCCCCCGTCGCCCAAGGTGCTCCATGATCCGACCTGGTCAGTCTCGCTTCAATCGTCTCTGTCCGTGGCTCATGGCGGCGTCGCTCGCGCTGGCAGTGCCTGCCGCGGGTCAGGTGGTCATCAGCCAGGTCTACTCGACGGGCGGCGCGGGGGGCTCGACCACGGTGCCCGAGCCGTTTGATGCGGACTTTGTCGAACTGTTCAACCCGACGGCCCAGCCGGTGAACGTTGCTGGCTGGTCGTTGCAGGCCTTGAACAACTTTTCGCCGACGGGCAACTTTCCATTCTGGAAGACGGGCGACCTGACGGGTGTGATCCCGCCTGGTGGGTATCTGCTGGTGCAGATTGCCGGGCGCCTCAGTGGCTTGCCCTACACGCCTGACCTGGTGTTCCCGCCGTATCAGACCAACTCGGCGATCGTCAGCAACACCTCGGGCATGGTGGGGCTGCGAAGCAACACGATTCCGTTCCCGACGCAGTTGTGCCCGGCGGGCCTGCCCGGGTCGGCGAGTCGTGACCCCACGATCATCGATTTCGTCGGCTGGGGGACGGCGTCGCCGACGGGCGTGTGCGCTGAGGGTGCGCCGACGACTGGGCCGAGCAGCAGTGCGTCGGTTGATTCGCTGTTTCGCATCAACACTGGGTGCACCGATACGAACGTCAACGCGGCGGATTTCACGCTGGCCCCGGCGGTGATCCGCAACTCGTCCACCAACGCGTTTGTGAGCTTTGGTGTCGTCGGTAGCGGGCCGGTGCTTGCTGGCGGACAGATCGGCCTGACGGTGTCGCGCAGCGCGTTGTCGTGCAACCCGCTCTCGCCGTCGCTCGCGTCCGTCACGGTCGACACCAGCGCGCTGGACGGCATCGCGGGGCAGCGGCCGATGAGCGGCTCGGGCGAGGGGCCGCTTACGCTCAATATCACGACGCTTTCGACACTCGCGCCAGGCGAGTATGGCGTGCCGGTCATCGTGACGGACCAGACCGCGCCGGTGCCGATCACAATTCAGTACACCGCTCGCGTGCGGGTCGTGGGGGTGCCCCCGGCCAATGACACGTGCACCGGGGCGATTGTGCTGGCGTCGGACCTCGCCACCACGCCATTTGTCGCGACGATCGACAACACCTTCGCGACCGATGACACGCAGAGCGTGTCATGCCAGTCCAGCACGGCGCGGACGTTCGTCCGGCGCGGCGTGTGGTATCGCTTCACCGCACCGACCGACGGGGCGCTGGTCTTGAATGAAACCAGCCCACAGGATGTGGTCTACGGGATCTTCGGCGGCACGCCCGCGCAGGATATCTGCCCGGCATCGGGCACCAGCCCGCTGTATTGCCTGTTTGAAGATGAGTTTGTCAATGTGCCGCTGGTGGCGGGGCGGACGTATTCGATCCTGATCGGCACCGCCGGCCCGCTGACGATCGCGCCCTCTTCGCCGATCGTGCAAAGCATCACCTTCATCCCCGCTGGCTCTCTGGTCAATGACACGTGCGCCGGTGCGATCGACCTCAATCAGTTCAACATCGAGTCGACGCCCTACACGCCGGTAATCTATAACCGGGCGGCGACGATCGATAGTTTCTCCGGCATCACATGCAACTCGGGCGTCAGTTCGGCGATCAACCTGGGCGTGTGGTTCAAGTACACCCCGCCGGTTGATGGGCGGCTGGAACTGACTGAGACGGGTCCACAGGACTCGATCTATGCCGTGTTTCAGGGCCCGAGCTGCCCGAACGTCAATTCGCCGACGTTCCAGTGCATCACGTCCGACACGCTGACGATCACCACGCTGCCGCAGGTCTTTGCGGGGCAGACGTACTACATCCTGCTGGGCCAGCAGGGCGTGACCTTCCCGAACCTGCTGAACGTGCAGCAGTTCAGCGCCCTTCGGCCGGCGATCCGGTTCCTCGCCAATGCGCCGCAGACTGCGTGCGAGACGGCCATTGACCTCAACGCCCAGACTATGCCGTTCAACACGGTGGTCAACAACCTCAACGCGCCTGATGCGCTGGTCAGCGCGCCGTGCAACGTCGGCAGCACGAGTGTGATTCGCTACGCGGTGTGGTATCGCTATACGGCGCCGGTGAATGGTCGTTTCTTCATGACCGAGTCGTCGATTCAGAACGTGGTGTACGCCGTGTTCCGCTCGCCGACGTGCCCGCCGCCCGGGGCGATGCCGGATATCTGCCCGTTTGACCCGCCGCCGCCCCAGGCGCCGAATGACTCGTCACAGCAGATTCGGATGCTGGCCGGCGAGACGTATTTCATCTGCATCGGCCTGCAGGGTGCGTCGGCCTCGCCGCCGGTGCAGTTCATGAACCTGCAGTTCAACTTCACGCCGTGCGAGCCGCCATCGATCGTCGTCGCCGCGACGAGCGTGACTGTGGCCCCGACGCAGACCGCGACGCTTTCCCTGTCGGCCAGTGGCGAGACGCCGATGTTCTACTTCTGGCAGCGGGAGACCGCGCCGGGCTCGGGCGTGTTTGTCAATCTGCAAAATGGCGACACCCTTTCGTGGGATGGCAACCAGCCGGGTATCGGCGCGCGGGTTTCCGGCGTGAACTCGCCGACGCTCACCATCGCGCCCGACACAGTGCAGGGCCGCACGCTCGGGGCGGTGCATGCGATCCGCTATCGCTGCATCATCACCAACTTGTGTGCTAGCCGCAGCGAAGGAGCGTGCCTGAGCAACTTCAACTGTGCAACGCTGACAACCACACCGGTCACCCTGTCACTGATCCAGCCCTGTTCGCCGTCGGACGTGGCTGGGCCGAATCAGAGCACTGGGGCTGACGGCGCGTTGACGGCAGACGACATCATCGTGTTCCTGGGGTGGTATTTCGCTGGCGACAGCCGCGCTGATGTAGCAGGGGCGAATCAGTCCACGTCGCCTGACGAACAGTTCACGGCCGATGACATCATCGTGTTCCTGGGTCGGTACTTCACAGGGTGCTGAGCGTGCATCGACGTCCTCACGCGTCGGCGCGTGCACCTCTTGTGAGACGATAGGGTTTCGGCGCGATGCGTCTGGGTCGGCATCGCAAACGACAGCGAGTGGATGAGCCAGGTGTGAACGGGCTTCGTCGCGACGGGCTTCAGGAATCTGGCAGCACTCGGGCGGGTGGGGCCCTGAGCCTGGGCCGAGCCTGGGCCGCGGGCGAAGGTGACCTTGTCTGCTGCAGAGCTTGAACGCGGGCATCGCCCGGGGGTGCGAGCAGTGCGAGCAGTGCGAGCAGTGCGGCACGCGAGCGCCGCGATGCATGCGGGAGCAGGTCGCGCGGTGCCGCGTGCGATTCGCAGAGGTAGTTGGTCGGATTGACGGTCAGTCGGCGTCTGAAAGTGCTTGGAAATACGCAGGTTTCCACTAGGAAAACTTGCCTTCACATGCTTTATAAAGTAATCTGTATACACTGTCGGCGCTGACGCATCGCGCGTCAGGTCTGCCGACAGTTTCACCGGGCCCACGGCCCAAAGGAGAGTGGAGAGATGAATCGCACGTCCATGAGTATCGCCGTCATCGTCGCGCTGGCCGGCGTAGCCCCCGGCCAGATCACACTGACTGGAACACCCTACACGCAGGACTTTGACACGCTGCCTGCGACCTCCGTTGCCACCATCATCTGGGCGCAGAACTCAACGCTGCCCGGCTGGTACAGCT
>JALOQT010000169.1 GCA_025453375.1 Phycisphaerales bacterium
AGCTCACGATCGTCGCCAGCGTGCCTGAAGCGTTGCAGAAGCGGGGGCTGAAGGCTGGCGACTGGGTGCGCGATGCCGCCGCGGCGTGCGGCGGGCGCGGCGGCGGCAAGCCGGACATGGCCCAGGGCGGCGGGACGGACCTTGGCAAGATCAAGGACGCAATCAACGCCGCGCGTGCCCACGCGGCGGCAAAGGTGCCCTCGTGACGCGATGAGCGGGCCTGGGCGAGGACGCTCGGGCCGCGAAGTTGGATGGTGATGACCGTGGTGTCGATGTGCAAGTGACCGGTGATGGACAGCAGGTTTGACGGGAGTTTCCAGTGACGCAGCAGCAGCCCGATTCTTCATCCGCCGATGCCTCCCGCCCGACGAGTTCGGGGAGCGGCGTCAATGAGCAGTTGGCCATCACCCTGGCCCGCGAACTGGCCGACTCGCGCTGCAGCGACGTGCTCGTGCTGGACACGCGCGGGCTGACGGACATGCACGACTATGTCGTCATCGCCAGCGGCACCAGCGAGCGGCAGATTCGCGCCGTGAGCCACCAGGTCAAGCACGCCGTCGAGGCGGCAGGGCAGGCGGTGTATCGCGTCAGTGCCGACAGCGATGCGCGGTGGATCATCGTCGATTGTGTGGACATCGTCGTGAACCTGTTTGAGCCGAACCAGCGAAGCTTCTATGACCTGGAGAGCCGGTGGGGTGATGCGCCGGAGATCGCGTGGCAGCGGCCGGGCGATGCGCCCAAGCCGGGCGTGACGGCGTCGGCTGAGCCCGTCGCCGCTGCACCGATTGCGCCGGTGCAGGTGGCCCCGCAGACGCGGAGCGATGTGGTCACGCCGCCAGACGCGACGCCGACGGTCAAGGCGGCGAAGACCTCCGCGAAGAAGGTCAGCGGGAAGCCGGTGGCCAAGACCGCCAAGGCGACGGCGAAGAAGAAGATCGCCAAGCCCGCGGCCAAGAAGGCTCCGGCCAAGTCGGCCAAGAAGGTGGCGAAGGCCGGCGCGAAGAAAGTCGCGCCCAAGGCTGCGAAGAAGACGGCCAAGGCTGCGAGCAAAAAGGTCGCCAAGAAGGCGACGAAGAAGGCCGCCAAGAAAGCTGCGAAGAAGTCGGCGAAGTGACGCCGCGGGTGCCCGCGTTTCACGTCGCGTCAATCCGTCCGCGTCCAGCCCGGGGCGGGCAGGAAGGTGTAGTCCTCCGTCGTGTTCTGCACGGCGTTGGGGACGGTTTTCGGTCCGCTGGCGTGGCTGTCGGCGAAGAGCATGTTGGCCGCGGCGGTCTTCTGGCCATACCAGCGGATGCCGCGATCGCCCGGGCCGGCGCTGCTGCTGTCGGCCTGATGGTTGTAGATTGAGTGGCTGGCGAGGATCCACGTGCGTGTGGGGTCGACGATGGTGGGCATCCGTCCGCCGCGCGGGGGGATGAGGGTCCAGAACTGGTCGCCTCGCAGGTCGTGGTCGTTGAGTGTGTAGCTGCTGCCCAGCAGGTCGTACATGCTCTGGACCGGGCCGATGCCCGGGATGTTGCCGCCTGTATCGGCGGGGCTTCGGAATGCTTCGACCTCGAATCGACCAGGGTCGCTGTCGGGCGGGACGGGGCCGATATCGAGGTATCGGTTGAGCGGTCGTCGCTCAGCGCCGACGGTGTCGATGCCGAAGGCGGGGAGTGTGCCTTTCTTGCCACCGAACAGCGAGCCGATGTTGGCGGTGTTGCCGCCGCCGAGGGGGATGCGATACTGCGGGAGCGTGCGGTCGTAGTCGTTCTGATAGAGCTCGATGGCGACGCCGAGCTGCTTGATCTTGGCCAGGCAGGCGACGTTGCGGGCACTCTGGCGCGCGGCGGCGAGCGCCGGCAGCAGGATGCCCACCAGCAGCGCGATGATCGCGATGACCACCAGCAGCTCAATGAGCGTGAAGCCTCGGGAATTGGCTGACATCTGATGGCACGCAGAACGACGCATGATTTGACAATAGCGTCCTGCTCAGCGGCGTGGCATCAGGCGATCGCCTGCAAATTCAGCCGCTTGCAGATGGTCGAGCAGCGCGGCCGTTGCACGGTCAATCAAGTCATGGACGTGGAAGAAGTCAGGCTCATCGCCGTGATATGGGTCGGGCACGTCCAGCGGGCCATCGAGGTATTCGCGGAGCAGGGCGATCTTCGCAGCGGGCATGCCGCGGGCGATCATCGTCCGCCGGTTGTTGGCGTCCATCGCGATGAGCAGGTCAAAGCGGTCGGCATCCGGCGCAGCCAGTTGGCGGGCGCGATGGTTGACGATCACGCCCCGTGCCTGGGCGGTGGCGATGGTCCGCGGGTCGGCCGGCCCGCCGACGTGCCAGTCACCCGTGCCGCAGGAATCGATGCGGAGACGATCGGCGACGCCTCGCGCCTCGGCGTGCCTGGCCAGCAGCACCTTGCCCATCGGCGATCGGCAGATGTTGCCCAGGCAGACGAACAGCACGCTGGCGCTGCTCATCGGGCGGACTCCACCAGATTGCCTCGCTCGTCGAGGACTTCGCCCCGCTGGGCGACGCGCCGGATCGTGCCCGCGGGTGCGAGGCGCTCCCCGGCGGCGAAAGCACGGATCGCCGCACGATCGACGACTGCGCCGACTGCGCCGACGAAGTCGCCAACCTCTTGCTGAGCGAAGACGCGCTGGCGTCGGCCGAGTTCGGACAGTGCCGCGAGACGGACGGCCGGGGGCGTGGCCTGGCCGCGATCCTCCCCGCCGCAGACACTCATGAGCAGCGCTCCCCACGCGGGCAGACGTTCGCTGCGGGCGAGGGTGGCATCATCAGCGTGCGGGCCGGCGAGCACGGCGCGGCTGACGGGGCCGTCGGTCGCCACGACGGGAATCCCTGCAAGCATCGCGGCGCGGGCCGTCAACGAGCCGCCGATGACGCGGTGCGGCTCGCCGCCGTGCGGCAGGATTGGCTCGGCATCGGCCCAGAGCACGAGATCGGCCGCGGGCAGCAGGCTGTGGGCGGGCCAGTCACTGGCCAGAAGGTCCCACGCGTGCTGGTGGCGGGCGGTGTGGCGGATGCCGCGGCGGATATGCGCCGGCGGCGTGACGGCGGACCCGGGCACGATCAGCGAGCAGTTCACCCCGCCGAGCATGAGCACGCCGACGCGGCTGCACATGCGGCGCGTCGAGGCTTTGTCGGCCGGGTCGGCGAGCATCAGCACGCCGAGCTCGTCATCCCGCAGGCCGAGCGATGCTCGAATCTGCGCACGTTGCGTATGCCACGTCTCGTTCCCAGCCGGAGGCATCAACGCCCACGCGCCGGGCAGCGGGACGCTCGCGGGCTGCACGCCACCTCGGATCCAGAGCGGCGCGACGGGAGCGAGGGCACCATCGACGTCCGCGGCCAGATCGCCGCTTTGCCGCGGGCCGATCGTCGTGATGCACGCGACGGTGACAGCCGGGCCGACGACGCGCCGCAGCACATCTCGCCCGGCGAGGCTCCAGCAGATGATTCCGCCGAACTGGCCGCGCGGCTGCTCGCTGAGAAACCGACGCACCCCGCCGACTGCGCCCAGGGCATGTCGCCCGCCGAAGATCGCGCCGAGCATCGGGGCGATGACCGTGGCCCGGACACCCATCGTCGCCAGCATCGCACGTGTCGCGGCGGCGGGAGCAGCGATGACCAGCAACTCATGGCGGCCCGGCTCGGCCATGGCCAACGCGCGATAGGCAAGGATCTGATCCACGCCGCCATCGGGAAGGGTGGCAACATGCAGCCAGCGGGGCGGGCTGGCCGGGTGGGTGTGGTCGAGGCTCACTCGCGTTCTCGCAGGCGGGTTGGCGCGTCGGGGATGTGCTCGTAGAAGACCTTGGCCAGCTGATCGCCGGTGATGCGGGCGAGGTCCTGGTTGGCCTGCATCAGTGCCGCGCCGGTCGGGCGTTCCATGCTCTGGGCCGGGAGGGTGACGCGCAAATCAAACCACTCGGCCGTCCCGGCGGCGGGCTTGGGGAACAGCCGCGCGCCATCGGCGACGTTCACGACCTTCAGCCGCAGACGCGAGAGGGGCGAGATGCTCTGGCCATCCTGCGTCAGGGCGAAGTCATCCATCGCGACGAAGATGACCACATCAGCCTTGAGGGCCTTGCCAAGTTCGTCGATGGTCATGCGCTCGCCGAATCGCTCGCGTGCCAGCACGCCCAGGGCCTGGCTGCTGCTGATCATCGTGTTGACCTTCTTCTGAGCCAGGAGCTCCTGCTCGGCGGTGCGGCCGATGACCTCGCGCAGGGATCGCTG
>JALOQT010000170.1 GCA_025453375.1 Phycisphaerales bacterium
CATTGAGGAACGACACGCTCGCCACCGGCCCGCGATCCCGCCGCCCCTCGATCATCCGCGACACCGTCGCAAACCCGCGAGCCAGATCGCTCAGCGTGAAGTGCTCACGCGCCTTGGGCCGCAGCAGCGCCAGGATCAGCACGCTGTCCAGATCGATCTTGAGCACATACGGCTCCTTGTCCCTCGCCGCGTGCACTGACACGCTCTCGTGGAACATCTTGGCGTAGCTCGTCACCGCGCGGCTTGTCCACTGGCTCGTGCTCACCGTGTCCACCAGTTTGCTCACGATGCCGCTGGTGTTGTCAACGTCGTTGACGCCGCACACGATCGTGCGATATCGCCCGTCAAGCACATCGCGAAACAGATCCTGCCCCCACATGATGCGGATGCGCTGCGTCGCGCTCATCGCCCCATGCGTGTCATGCGCGTGCCCCTCGCCAGGCAGCAGCGTCACGCGATCCGGCGCCAGTTCCGCCGAGACCAGCGCATCGCTCTCATTGTCATACAAACGCACATCGCCCGCCCGGACGCCGGATGAAGAGGTTGGTCGCATGGCCTCAGTGTAACGCCACTCACCGTGCTGCGCACACTCGCCAGCACGCGCGCCGCAGCCGCACCCCGCATCTCCCTTCCGCCGCGCCACTCAAAACAGAAATGGCCCGGGGCATCCAGAGGACGCGCCCGGGCCTTGGGGGGGGGCAATTGAGATAGCCGAGTATAACCACTTTCGCACGACCGTTCCAACGAAATCCCCTCGCCCCTCCAACATTCGCCTTCCGCACACCCGACACCCTCACACACACCTCCCGCCCGCCGCAAGTTCTTCGCAGCAATCGACAGCCAAACCCCTTCCCCGCTCGCGATTCTCGGTATAACGACTGGATGAACCTCCCCCTCGCCTGTCGCCTCCTGGCCCGGGCTGCCAGATATCGCTGGAAGCTCAACGTGCCCGAGATCGCCCACATGCGAGCCGTTCTCCCCCGCGGCGGCACCGTCATCGACATCGGCGCTCACAAAGGTGCCTACGCCTTCTGGATGGCCCGCCAGGTCGGCGCCAAGGGCACGGTCCTGGCCGTCGAGCCGCAGGCGCCCGTCGCTGCAGAGCTCGCCCGCTCGCTGTCATCCTGGGGGCTCAACCAGGTGCACGTCATCCACGCCGCCGCCTCCGACCACACCGGCCACGGCACCATCAACATCCCCGCCGATTCCTCCCACGGCGCCTCGCTCAACCCCCTCGGCCCGGATCGCCGCATCACCCCCACCCCCGTCCGCCTCGAAACCATCGACCACCTCGCCGATCAGCACAACCTCACAAGCCTGCACTTCATCAAGATCGACGCCGAGGGCCACGAGCTGCCCATCATCGACGGCGCCCTCCAGGCCATTGCACGCTTCCGCCCCCATCTGCTCATCGAAGCCGACGCCCGCGCGCACGGCGGCGGCCGCGCCCACCTCGACCATCTCGAGCAACGCCTCGCCCCCCTCGGCTACCACGGCTCGTTTCACGATCAACGCTCCTGGCGGCCCCTCAGCCAGATCGATGTCACGATTCACCAGACCTACGGCTCACCACACTACTGCCCCAACATCCTCTTCACCCCCACGCCCCTGCCCGCAGCGCACGCCGCGGCCAAGCCGCATGCAACCATCGAACCCAAGCCCCGCACCACCGCCGCACGGGTATAGAAAACGGGCCAGGTCGCTGTCGACCCGGCCCGTCGCACGATCACTTCGATTGTCCGATCATCGACGCATCGAACGCGATCCACTCGCGCCCAGAGGCATCACGAGAAGAACGCATTGAGATACACGATGATGTCATCGGCGGTCAGTTGGTTGTCAGGCGTCGATGACTGGTTCGCTCCCGCCACGTCCGCCGTGGGCAGGTCGCCCGCGAAGTACGCCCCGAGGAACACAATCACGTCATCGGCCGTCCGCTCGCCATCCGGCCCGGCGGACTGGTTCGGGCCGGCCAGGTCCGCCACGTTCCGCTGCGGCACATGCAGGCCCGTCAGCGTCAACCACTCACCCTGATACCCCTCCGGCCCAGCCGCCGGACGCGCCAGACGGAACCTCACATTCCCCGTCATCGGCGGCTGCGTGCTCGTGAACCGATAGCTCGACGTCATCCCGAACATCAGGTTGTTCGGCTGGAACGTCACCGGCCCGATCGGCGCCGGCAGCGTCACACTCTCGGAGGCCTGCTCCGCCATGAACATCGCGCCACCCTTGGCCGACGCCCCCGTCACCACCTGCCACGGCGCGTTGCGGGTGCGATCGCCACTGTGATACGCCGGCAGGCTCAACTCCGCCCCGCTGATCGTCCCACCCAGCGGGCCAAAGACGATCTGCGACACTGCGCGATCACTGTTGACATTCTTCAGGGCGTACTCATACGTCCACGTTCCGTTGCCGTTGTTCGTCACGGCGCTGGTGCCCACAAACCGCGTCCACTGCTGGCGCGTCACAGGCGTCGGCGTCCGCGTCGCAATCGTCGTGTTCCCGGGCACCCAGGGCACCCACGTGTCGTTGAACGTCGTCGTCCGCTCATGAATATCCACGCGGCTCATCCGCACCGTCGTCGGGTTCTCCGCCGCCCACAGTTCCAGCGCCGACGCGCGATACGTATCACCGACCAGCCCGACAGCTTGGCTCCCGGTGCTGCTGGCCGGGAATGTGCTGATCCGCCGCGCGCTGAAGTTGTTCCGGCTGTTGCCCCACAGTGAGTCATCCGGCGCAAACACAAAGCACTCGGCAATGTACGACGCACCCGGCACGCTCAAATCCGAGTTGCGGACCTGCAACCGGCGATCCAGCGCCGTCGACTGCCCCGTCACTATCGGCGGCACAAGGCTCGTCCACCCCGCGTTGAACGCGCCCGTCGTCGGGTTCAGATCAAACCGCGGCCCCAGCCGCGACTGACTGCCGTTGATCCCCAGCGTGCCGCTCGCACCGCTGATCGTGCACGTCCCGAAGCCCGCATCGAACGTCCCATTGGCCACCGCAAAGCCGTGCTTCACCCACCCCGCGCCGATTTGCTCAAACTTGTTGCCCGTCACGCGATAAAGGTTCGTCCCGATCACCGGGTGATCCGACGTCGACGACGTCCACCGCATCGGCCGATTACCGACGTTCCACGTCCGCGTGCCCCACGCAAACGACCGGATCACTTCGTTGTTCACCGTCACCCAGCCGAGCCCCAGCGCGTCGCTGATCTGACCGATGATCGCATCCGTCCCCTCGGCCCGAACCAGCGGCTCATTCAGCACGCCCGGCCCCACCGACAGAAAGAAGCCACCGTTGGCCGCCGTCGTCGCGCCCACCACGCGGATCAGATAGTTCTTCCCTGCCTCAACGTCGACCCGCACTGAAGCATGCCCAGCCTCGCTGATGCACCCGCCATTGCTGCACGCAATCATCGCGCCGGGCTCGCTCGTCTCCGTCTCGCTGGCAAACACCTGCACCACCGAGTCCCACGACGTCGTAGTCGCACACAACCCCACGATGATCGACGCCGTTGCAGGCGAGGTCAATCGAATCCACACGTCACGCGAGCCCTGCGCAGCACTGCACCCCGGAATGTTCGTCGCCGAAGGCGTCGCGCTGAACGTCGACCCGCTGATCGTGCCAAACTCCGTCAGCGTCGGCGCCGTCGCCGGCTCGTCCACCGCCCACGCCCCGCCCGCGGCAAGCAACACCGCCATCACGCCAGCCGCCGAACCCGCACCCCACGTCCTGACACCAGTACCAACACCTGCTGACATCGTGCGCTGCATCTTCATGTCGTGCTCCTGCTGCAATCCAGTTCGCCAGACCTCCGCCGCAGAACGCGACGGCACATCACACCCCAGGCCAGAACAGCCCAAGGCACCCCGATTCCCCAACCACCAGGCACGCCGCCAACACGGCACGCACCCGGCCCGGCACAGCGTCCCGTTCAAGCCGCGCCAGCCCACAAGTTCCCGAGCCAATCAGAACGTTCCCAACGAACTGCAAAACGTCCAAAACGTTCACCGGCTCGCCTTCCGGTCACTATACGCCCCGCAATCAGGGGGCGGTTCCAAGTTTTCGGACGACTTATCAGGCTTTCTGCCGCCCCACTTCTCCGCAGACCACCAATCAACATGGGCCCGCTCCCGCAGATCATCCCCCCACCAATGGTGGCCCGTCAACCCACCCGGAAGGCGGGCCAGCCGCCCTCGCCCGTCACCGCATGTAGCCGCCCACAGGCCTCGCGTCGTCCCTTCC
>JALOQT010000171.1 GCA_025453375.1 Phycisphaerales bacterium
GCGCCGAATGGGCCAGCAAGTTCCATACGCCCATCGTGATGCCGATGGTGGCCATCGATCCGTAGATCTCCGGGTGCTGAACATCCGGACGCCTCAGTCGCACATCCGTGTCCCAGAACGTCTGGGCGATCAGGCAGACCAGCGCCAGCAACGTGAACCCGGCACCCACGACGCGCCATCCACCTGACCGCATCGCCTCAACACCCGCGAAGTTCGCCCCGATCGCCGCGCCGCTGATCAGTACGCCGGCCCCGATCACCGCCATCATCATCTGCACACGGTCGTTGCCCACGATCGCGGCGGAAACAAGCAGCAGCACGCCCCCCAGTACCCAGCCGACCCCGCAGGCGATGGTCGTCAGACCGTCGCCGCGACGACCGGCCACGCGAACGCCCGGCGTGCCCGCGGCGAGAATCACCACACCGTTGGCGATCGCCGCGGCCGTCAGGGACAGCGACACCAGCAGCAGCGGCTGACCGATCAGCCACCACCGCAGTTGCAGCCACAACCCCGCAACAAACATCACCGCGCACACCGTCGCCGCCACCATGCCCATGCGAGCGTGCACCAGACGGCCGGGGGTCTCCAGCAGGCTCAGCAGTGCCAACATGCACCCGCACCACAGCGCCCCGACCACCGCCGTGCCGACAAGCGTGTCCGGCCGCCCGACGCCCGTGACGATCGACAGCGGCACAACCACCGCCGCCAACGTCAGCACCGCGACGATCGCCCACACCAGGTTCTTTCGCGTCAGCCACTTCATGGCACGCCCCAATCTCGCACGCGCTGCGAACACTACAGGTTCACACGCCCCTGCACCGCCTTGCGCAGCCGGTCGAGCACCTGCCACCCAAGGCTGCGTCCTTCAGCCAGCGTAAATCGCAGGAACACGCGCTGCCCGGGCAGCACGCCCCGAAGGGCCTCACCATCTTCCGGCGTGATGAACACGCTGAAACGCTCGGTCTTGGCGATCCGCCCGCCGGGGTCGGCCTGCGTGTCGATCTCCGCACGCCCGCCACCCATGAACCCGAGGCTCGGGTGCGGCAGCACCGCCTGCCCCGCCGGCACCACACGTTCCACCCGCCCCACCAGCACACGCTGCACATCGCTGGCAAGTCGCATCTCGATGCGATACGCCTCGCCCACAACGCCAGCCGCGCCGCCCACACCAACCGCGGCCCCGTGCTGGCTCGCCTTGGCGAACAGCCACGTGCCTTCGGTCTGGTCCACCACCGCATGAATCGTCGCCTCGCGCGGCTCCAGCACGATGCACACCGGCTCGCCCCGCCGCACAAACCGACCAAGGCTCGAAAACGGATCGCCCGACGCCACCACGCCATCCCGCGGCGAGCGCACGATCAGCTCCGTCGCCTGGCGCTCCAGTTCCGCCAGCGTCGCCCGCCCCACCGCCAACTGCCCCTCGACAACACGCTGGCTGGCGACATCGCCCTGTGCCCGGTTCATCCGCAACTGGGCCTCAAACTCGGCGATCTCGGCGCGCGTCTGCGCAAGCCGCGCGTCCAGTTCCGGGTTCTCCAGTTCCAGGATCGGCTCACCCTTGGCTATTCGCTCACCCGGCCGGGCGTGCACCGCCCGCACGAAGCCATCGGTCCCGGCAAACAGGCCCGAGCGCTGCTCCGCATCGACGATCCCCGTGGCGCGGCGCCAGTCCGGCAGCGGGACCAGGCCGATCACCGCCGCCCCCGCGCCGATCATCAGGATCGTCAGCGCAATCGCCCGGCCGCGCCGCTCGGCCAGTTTCGGGCTGCTGGCCAGGAAGTGCACCAACATACCCAGCGGCATCAGGAACCACGCCGCCGCCGACCAGATCGCCAGCACAAACCCCACACCAAACCACGTGCCGATCAGCCACAGCGTGATCGACAGGAACACGAAAATCCGAAACGCCAGGCTCGCCCACGAATAGATGAACAAAATCGCCCGCTCGCCAGCCAGGTCCGTCACCGGCTTGACGTTCGGCACGCGGTACACCGTCCGCAGGAAGAAGTTCCGCACCAGTTGCTGGCTGCGCTGCTGCAGGTTGGGCACCTCCAGCAAGTCGCTGAGCATGTAGTACCCGTCGAACTTCATCAGCGGGTTGGCGTTGAAAAGCACCGTCGCCACACTCGCGCTGAACAGCGCGTAAAACGACAATTCACTGGCCAGCGAGCCGGCATCCACGCTCAGCCACACCAGCCCCGCCACACCCGCGGCAAACAACTCAAAGAGCATCCCCCCCGCGCCCACCGCCAGCCGAGGCCACCGGCTGGCAAAGCTCCACGCGCTGCTCGCATCCCCATAGGGCGAGGGCAGCAGCACCAGCAGCATCACCCCCGCCTCGGGCACCTGCCCGCCAAGCCGCCGACAGACCACGCCGTGGCCCAGTTCGTGCCACAGCTTCAGCAGCACAAAGACCACCAGCACCCATCCCCAGTTCGCCGGGTTGGTCAGGCTCGAAGCCTGCGCCACCAGCCGGTCCCACTCCGGCAGCAGGCGCGACAGCACATAGATCACAAACCCCGCCCACACCAGCAGGCCCCAGCGATTGAGCACCGGCCGCATGATCGGCTCGACGACCTTCAGCAGCGGATCGGGGTTGATCAGCCGCAGCTTGAAGTACATGATCGACAGCGCCCGCTGCGCCAGCCGCTTCTGCACGCGCTGCTGCCCGCGCCGCAGGAGCTGCTCGGTCTCCGGAGTCGCATCGACCTGCAGCAGATTGCTGTTATACAACTGCCCGAGCAGCTCGATCACCTCCGGCTGCGTCGGCGCGTTGTCGCCAAACTTGCTCAGCGCAATCTGCCACGCTTCCTCGACGGTCCGTCGTCCATCCAGCAGGCCGACAAGGTCATACCCCACCGGGCTGAGGCGATAAAAGTGGTTGCTCGTCGGATCATGCGCGACAAACCACCGACGCCCGCGATAGAACTGGCGCGTCACCTGGACGTGCGATCGCAGCCGCGGCGTCATCGACCGCACCCGATGCCAGAACGGACTGAACGTCGGTCGTTCCATCACCACAGCCACAGCCGAACCGTGTCAAACACGCGACGAGTTCCGATCCACAGCAGACTGCGCTGCCCCGCATCCAGCCGCGCCACGCCTTCCATCCCCGGGCGCATCCACGCTTCGGGCGCCGCCAGTTTCGCGCGGACTTCAAACTCGTTCTTCCCCTCGCGCGCCACCGCCAGCGGCACAATCGTCTCGATCGTCACCGCATGACCGCGCGACGGATCACCCTTGAACCGCACCACACCCTCGCCCCCCGCCTTGATCAGGCCGACATCGCGCTCGTCAACCTTCGCGACAACGTACAGCTCGCCCAGCGGGGCGACCTGCATCAGGTTGTCCCCGGCCTTCACCGCCGCGCCGAGCTTGTCCTTCAAATCACCCGCGACGATCACACCGGCGATCGGGCTGGTCAGGCGGCTCAGTTCAATCCGCCGGCGCACCAGCGCCGCATCGGCCATCGCTTTGTCCATGCTCGCCTGGGCCACCTGCGCCTCGGCAACTTTGCCATCACGCCGCGCGTTGGCCATCTGGCGCTCGGCCTGCTCGCGCCGCGCCATCGCGCCAGCCAACTGCAGTTCCAGTTCGCGCGTGTCCAGCTCTGCCAGCACCTGCCCCGCCTGCACCTCCGCCCCGGGCCGCACGCCCACGCCCAGCGCCGAGACCACACCCTCCAGCGGCGCCGCGATCACACGCTTGCCCGTCGCCTCCAGGCTCGCCATCGAGCCGACGCGATGCTCAATCTTGAACAGCGCACAGAACAGCACCAGCCCCGTCGCCAAGGCCGCGGCGATCTTCCACCACGTATGCCGCGGCCCCACCAGCCACGCCCCCGCCCGACGTGTGCTGTCAACCGTCCGCAGCGCCCACAGCCGATCATCACTCCGCCGAGTCGCCATCACCGGGCCGAGCAAGTCCGCCGCGGCTTGCAGCATCTCCACCCCGCGCACATCAATCGGCTTGCCCCCGCCGACGCTGCGCAGCTCGAGCGTCAACACACCAACCGTTTCATCGGCCACGCCACCCTCGGGCTTGGCCCGCGTCCGGCGCAGCGGCACCGACACCGCCGCCGACACCGCCGCCAACCCCGCCGAACCACTCGCGCCCCCGCCACTCGCCCCCCCACTGCCACCGCGCTCGACGAGTTCCTTGTGGGCCGCGACGATCGCCTGGCCCAGCAGCACATCGCTGCTGGCCTCCGGCGCCGGATAGCACACCGCCTGCTCCTGATCGCTGGCGCGTCAGGTCATTGACCAGTTGCAACGCCGCACCCTTGAAGCTCGGCTGCCCATTGACCGCACTGAGCAGTCGCGTCGCCAGTTCCAGCGCCATCACGCCTGCCTGCTGGCGCTTCAGTTCGCTCCGCGCCGCGTGTCCATGCACATAGCCCGCCAGCACCTCGGCCATCGCCAGTGTGCTCTGCACCGCCGCCTTGCTGCGGCTGTCCACCAGCAGCGTAATCGCCGCGACCACCCGCACATCACCATTCGCCCCACCACCTCCGCCCGCACCCCCAACCCCCCCAGCCTCCGGCACCGGCACCGCCAGCACCATGCCCTTGCCGCTGCTGCTCGAGCCGTCATACAGCCCCGCCGAGCCCGCGCCCTCCTCCAGCGAAAACGCCCGCCCGCCCGTGCCCGCCGGCCCAGCCGTCGGGCTGGATTCCAGCACGCTCAGCGCCGCCTGCTTGACCTCGCGCTCAAACTCGACGGGCGCCAGCGTGCCGCCGCCCGCACTGCTCCCGTCCGCCTTCCCCACACTCGGCCACACCGCCACCACGCGGCCAACCGTCTCACCACTCGACCCCGCCTGCGGCAGCACGACGCACACCTGCTTGGCCGCCGACACCTGCCCGACCACCCGCGCCAGCCGCTCCAAATACGCGCGATCGTCCGGCGCGAACTGCGCCAGTTCCGCCACCACGCGCCCCCACCCGGGCGCTCGAAGATTCGCCAGATCAATCACTGCCCACCCCCCACGCCTACGACCGAGCCAGCGACCGCCCCCACAGCCACCGGCGGCGCGGTAAACCGCACCCGCGCCCGCGTGCCCGGCGGCAGCATCTGCGGGTTCTTCAGTTCCACACGCACGCGCCGCGTCTCCGCCGCCGCGTCCGCCACCGGCGAGACATACAGCACCGTCCCCTCCAGCACCGGCGCGCCCGGCACATCAATCAAGCCCCACGCCTTGGCCCCAGGCTTGAGACCCCCACCCATTCCCAGCCCCAGCGTCTCGCCCGTTGGCACCGGCAGGTCAACCCACATCGGGTCCACCGCCACCACGCGAATCACTGGCGCCGGCGGCTCCACCGCCTGCCCCACATCCATCGCCACCGCCTCGACGATCCCGTCAAACGGAGCCTCGATCGCATACCGCTTGGCCTGCTCCTCCAGTTGCACCAGCCGCTTGCGCTCCTCCTCCAATTGCCGCTCGGCATTGGCCAAAGCCGCGCGCGCTGCATCCACCGCAACGCGGCGCTCATCAATCTCCTGCGGGCTGGCCGCGTTCTGCGCGTCGGCCTCTTTGATCCGCTTGAACCGCACCTCCGCCAGATCGACGCTCGCCCTGGCGCTGGCCACCAGCGCGTCATTGCTCGCCCGCACACGCTGCACCGCCAGCCCCGCCTGCGCTTCTTCATCACGAGCGCGGATCATCACCTCCCCCGCCCGCACGCGCTGCCCGCCCACCGCGCGAATCTCGGCAATCTCCGCCGTGATCGTGAAACTCATCACCGCGTCCTTGCTCGGCCGCGTGACCCACTCCCACCCGCCAAAGCTTGTTGCCACCTCGCCATACGAGCGCTCGCCAGCCACCGCCGGCTTCTCGCCCGCCCCGCGCCTCTCACCGGCCCCCGCTCCGGCCCCCGCTGCGGGCCTGGCCCACGGCGCCACCAGCCCCGCAAGCAGGGCGCTGCACACCAACACCATCATCATCCGGCCACGCACAGGTTGGGCAACGTCAGTCATGCAACCCTCATGGTACGGGGCCACCGCCCCATGCACAGTTCTCGGCCCTGCAATCCGAACAAAACACCAGACATTCAGCGTACGTATCGCGCACAAATCGCCAACTTCCCACCACCCGACCCCCGGCTCCGCTACCATTACTCCCAACGTCTTTCACTTCGAGAAACACGCATGACCATCGCCGCACCCGCCGCCATCAAGCCCGTCCCCTTCATGCAGACTGGCTTGGCCGAGAACGACATCCAGGCCGCCATCGCCGTGCTCCGCTCGGGCATGCTCCGCGCCGCCAGCCAGTGCGCTGCCCTCGAGCTGAAGTTCTCCGAAATGTCCGGCGCCAAGCACTCGATGACCTGCGCCAACGGCACCTGCGCCCTCCAGCTCGCCTACGAGCCCCTCTTCCAGCCCGGCGATGAAGTTCTCGTCCCCGCCTGGTCGTACATCGCCACCGCCAGCATGCTCGTCGCCCGCGGGTGCAAGCCCATCTTCGTCGATGCCCTGCCCACCACCGGCCAGATCGACCTGCAGGACGCCGCCAAGCGCATCACTCCCCGCACCCGCGGCATCGCCGCCACCCACATGTATGGCTGCCCCGTCGATATCGATGCGACGCAGGCCCTCGCCACCAAGCACGGCCTCAAGGTCGTCTACGACGCCGCCCAGGCCCACCTGGCGACGTACAAAGGCAAGGGCATCGGCGAGTTTGGCGACGCCGTCACCTATTCGTTCTACGCCACCAAGAACCTCGGCACCGGCGAAGGTGGCCTGATCTCCTGCAACAACGACACCCTCGCCCGCGACATCCAACTGCTCCGCAGCCACGGCGAGACCGAAAAGTACCTCCACGAGCGCGTCGGGTACAACTATCGCATGAACGACATCACCGGCGCCATCGGCCTCTCGCGCCTGGCCCGCCTGCCGGAAGAGACCGCCCAGCGCCAGGCCGCCGCTCGCAAGTATGAAGCCATCCTCGCGACCGTCCCGGGCCTCACACCCCTGGCGATCACCCCCGGCGCGACCAGCGCCTATCACCTCTTCACTGTGCGGATGGACCCGGCGGTGCTGAAGGTCTCGCGCGATCAACTGATGAAGGACCTGGGCGCCCTGGGCGTGCCCTCCGCACTGCACTACCCGCGCAGCCTCGTCCAGCAGCCGGCCTTCAAAGCCTTCCTGCCCGGCCAAAGCCCGTGGCCCATCGCCGAGCGCCTCAGCCAGACCGTGCTGAGCCTCCCGATGCACCACGCCCTGACCGACGAACACTTCGCCACGATCCAGCACGCGCTCAAGACCGTGACAAGCAAGTACGCCGTCTAAGCCGAGTCGCGCGGCGACACGACGCACCGGGTACCCCGGACCTCCGGGCCGGGCGCACTGCCGCAGGCCCGCAAATCGTCAATCACCCGCGTGCCCCGCCCGCCGATCGTTCCACGACTCGACGCGTTGACATCTTCACACGCGTCACCCCGCCCAAATCTCCCGCCCCGCCCCGCACGCGGCCGATATCCCTTGCGTCGCTTGTAAGGAGGTATCACATGAAGTTGTATTCGTTGATCGCCGCGGCCATCGCCGCGGGCGCGGGGGGTCTTTCGGCACAGGGGCAGGTCACACTGAGCGGGGGCTACATGACTCTGGGCAACGACCTGCGCTATGGCGCGGGCATCGGAACCACCCCCGACATGCGCGGCACATCACGCTATCTGTCGCAGCAAAACGACGGCATCAACCCCGCCAGTATCACGTTTTCCTCGACCGCCGCGCTGCAGGACCCGCTGAACATCGAGCGTGAATCGGGACCAGAGACGCTCCCCGTCGGCTTTGTTGTCGCAACATCCCAGCAAACCCTCACGGCCAGCACCTCGCCGCAGCAGATCAGCCTGACCACCGCATTCTCATCCACGCTTGCGAATCTCGGTCGACAGTCGATCAACGAAAGCTCCACATATGTCTACAACCTGCAGAACTTCAGCGTCGCCACACCCCAGCCATTCCGCTTGATCGCTACTGCCGACTATGGCAACTTCGCACCTGGCTTTTCCTTTCCCGCCGCGGTCATCCTTCGGTCCGGCAGTGCCAGTGCGTTTGAAAAACCCGAGCCTGCCATCATTGACTGGCAACTGAGCATGAACACGACGGAGGTCACCGCCGGCGTCCTGCAGCCGGGCAACTACTTCATCACGCTGACCTTCACGCAGATCGTCACGCAG
>JALOQT010000172.1 GCA_025453375.1 Phycisphaerales bacterium
TTCCTTCGGCTGACGCGGACTTCATCCTCTGGTGCAACACGCGCTCCAGCACATGGAGCAGTGTGTTCGCCCGCGTGGGCCTCCTGGAGTCTGACGCGACGAGCTTCAAAACCGCCGCCGCCGTGGCGGACACGGCGTATGCCGCGATGCTCAACGCGCGGCAGGCGGCCAAGGACGCCACGGCCGCATGGGCTGCGGCCAAGAAATCCGCCCGCACGCTGGCCGCTGGCGACATCCGCAAGATCAAGACCTTCGCTCTTGAGCAGCCCAACCCAAGTGAAGTGTACAGCACAGCGATGATCCCTGGCCCCAAGCCCCGGCAGGACGGCGTGCCGCCGGGTCGGCCGTTTGATGCCACCGTCGCGCTGGACACCATCACCGGCAACCTGACGCTTGCGTTCAAGTGCACCAACCCGGCGGGCACGACCGGCACGGTCTATGTCGTGCAGCGTCGGGCCAGCGCCGCGGCGGCATGGACGCAAGTCGGCATCACCAGCACGCGCCGCTTTGTCGACAGCTCGCTGGTGGCGGGCAACAGCAGCGTGCAGTATCAGATCACCGCCGTCCGCGGCAGCCTGACCGGCCAGCCCAGCGGGCCGATCACCGTCACCTTCGGCCGCGCAGGCGATGGTGCGGGGGCGGGCATCACTGTCAGCGGGGCCGAGTTCAAAGGCCATCCGAAGCTGGCGGCGTGAGCTGGGAAGTAGGCATCAGCCATCAGCGATTAGCCATCAGTGGATAGAGACGCGGCCTCCGAGTGATCGGGGGCCGTTTTCCATTTGGGGGGCATTGGGGACTGGGGACTGGCTACTGGGGAGGGGGTGGCAGAGGGGCATCAAGAGGCGGCAAAGCATGAGGCATCGAGCAGAAAGACTCACCCTCGCGGCGAAAGCCGCGACACCGCCCCTCGATCCCTCGATCCCTTCTCCCTCGATCCCTCTGCCTTCACCTCGGCCCTCGGCCCTGAGCCCTGTCCCCTCTCCTTTCAACTCTGCTTGAAACTTTTGCCTATCATCCTCAATGACCGCTCCTGCGACGAAAAACGCGTCGATCGTCTCCTCGGGCTCTGGTGGCAGTCGGGCGGCGCTGGGGGACGTGGGGGACGGCCTCGGTCACGGGCAGGCCCACGCCGTCGGGCCTGATCCGCGGCTGGAGCCGATTCGGGACAAGGTGCTTCGCGGTCAGCGGCTGTCGCTGCAAGATGGCGAGGTGCTCTATGGCACGCCGGACATTTATGGCGTCTGTGCGCTGGCCGACGTCGTGCGGCGGCGGCTGCATGGTGACGTGGCGTATTACAACATCAATCGCCATCTGAACTACTCCAACGTCTGTGCCCTCTCGTGCAAGTTCTGCGAGTTTTATCGCAAGGACGGGCAGGAGGGTGCGTACACGCGTGACATGGAGTATGTCCGCCAGCAGGTGCGCCTCGCCGTCGAGGGCGGCGCGACGGAGATGCACTCCGTCGGCGGGCTGCACCCGAAACTCCCGTTTAGTTACTACACCGACTTGATGGCCACGATCCACGACGAGGCCCGCAAGCAGGGCAGCGATCTGCACGTCAAGGCGTTCACCGCTGTCGAAGTCGTGCACCTGGCCAAGATTGCCAGGAAGTATGACGTGCGCGATCGCCGCGCGGGGATTCGCTGGGTGCTGCAGGAGTTGCAGGCCGCGGGCCTCGGCTCGCTGCCCGGCGGCGGGGCGGAAGTCTTCGATGACCGCATTCACGACGAGGCGTACAAGGGCAAGATTCGCAGCGATGTCTGGCTGGACGTGCACTACGTCGCGCACGAACTGGGGCTGAACAGCAACGCGACAATCCTGTATGGTCACATCGAGCAACGCCGCGATCGGCTCGTGCACATGGACATGCTGCGCCGGGCGCAGGACGTCGCGCTGGCGCGGCTTGGGTATGTGGGAGAAGCGACGGGCACGGAAGCGACAGAGCGACGGAGCGACGGAGCGACGAAGGGGGAGGAAGGCAGAGATGCGGACGGTGGATTTGGCGCGGACGGCATCGGCCGTCATGATGCCTTTGGCGATGGCGGGCACTTGGGGTATACCGGGGCCGAGGGTGCCGGGGCGCCGGTCATCACGCTGACGAAGCCCGGCGTGCTCAAGCCGCTGGACTTCATCGCCGCGCGGCAGCAGGCCGGGGGGAGCGTGGCTGGTCAGCCAGTGCCGAAAGCGGGCTACTTCCAGACAATCATCCCGCTGCCCTTCTTCCCCGATGGCAGCGAGCTGGAGCATCTGCCCGGCCCCAGCGGCTTGGAAAATCTGCGGACCCTCGCCGTCGCGCGGCTCATGCTCGACAACTTCCCACACGCCAAGGCCTTCTGGATCATGCAGACGTTGCCGATGGCCCAGCTCATGCTCCAGAACGGCGCCGACGACATCGACGGCACCATCGTCTGGTACGACATCACCAAAGTGAACCACGGCGCCGGCCAGGGCAGCACGAGTGACAACGTCGCCACGCACCAGGAAGTCAACACCTGGACACTCACCAAAGCCATCCGCGAAGCGGGCTTCCGCCCCGTCGAGCGCGACACGCTCTATCGCCCGGTCATCCGCGAAGGCCGCGGCTGGCGCGTGTAAGTTCGCTTCGCGAGCGTTGAGGTTACTTCAAGCTCGCCACGAACCGACCCAGCCGCTCAGCCCCCGCCCGCAGTTGGGCCTCGTCGCATGCGAAGCTCATGCGGATGTGCTTGTGGCCCGTCGCCTGCGAGAAGTCCTCGCCCGGCACGACGGCCATGTGGTGCTCATCGAGCAGCGCCGCGGCGAAGTCTGCCGCGCTGGCGATGACCGCGCCCTTGGGCGTCGATTTGCCCAGGTGCGCGCTGATGTCCGGGAAGACGTAAAACGCGCCGACCGGATTGGCCAGCTTCAGCCCAGGAATCTGCCGAAGCAAGCCGGTGAACAGCGATGCGCGGCTGGCGAAGGCCTTGCGCATCATCTCCAGCTCCGCATCACACTCAGTCAGCGCCGAGCGCATGGCCGCGAGGCTGAAGCCCGACACACACGTGATCGACTGGCCCTGCAGCTTCGTCAGCCCCGCGATGAACCGCTTGCCAAACTCGCCACTGCCCGACAACCACCCCAGCCGCCAGCCGGTCATCGCAAAGCTCTTGCCCGGCCCGTTGATCGTGATCGTCCGCTCGGCGATGTCCGGGAATGAGCCGATGCTGACATGCTCCGCCGGGCGGCCGCTGGCATCGGTCCCGAAGACGATGTTCTGGTAGAGCTCATCGGAGATCACGACGATCTGCGGCGCGATCGTCCGCGCCGCCTCGGCGATGACCGCCGCGATCGCCGCCAGTTCCTGGCGTGAATACATCGTGCTGCACGGGTTGCTCGGGCTGTTGAGCATGACGGCACGCGTCCGCGGCGTGATCGCGGCCTTGAGCTGCGCCGCCGTCAGTTTGAAGTCCGCCTCAGGCGTCGTCGGCAGTTCGATCACCTTCGCCCCGGCGAGCACCGCCATCGGGTTGAAACTCACCCACGCCGGCACGGGCAGCAGCATCTCCTGCTGCGGCTGGCCGGGCACAGTGGGCACGTCAAACAGCGCCTGATACGCCAGATACAGCGCCATCTTCACGCCCGCGGTGACCAGCACGTGGTCCTTGGTCACGTTGGGGATCTTGTTACGCTCAGTGAGCAGCTTGGCCAGCAGCTCGCGCGTCGGCACGTCGCCGGCGGTGTCGATGTATTTCGTCGCATTGGCGTTGATCGCTGCGATCGCCGCGGCCTTGGCCGGCTGCGGCGTGTTGAAGTCCGGCTCGCCGGCGGAAAAGTTCAGCACATCCACGCCCGCGGCCTTGAGCGCCTTGGCCTTGTTCATCACCGCGACGGTCGACGACGCCTTAAGCGAATCAACCCGAGCCGACAGCGAAATCGCAGCAGTACCACTCATAGCCGCGAGGATATGCGGGGGGAAGGGGTGAGTGATGAGTGACGAGCGGCGAGAAGCGACGGAGCGACGGAGCGACGAAGCGACGGAGGGAAAGGCAGTGACGAGTGACGAGTGACGAGTGACGAGAACATGCAACCGCCGCGCCCAGTGCCGATTGCCAATTCCCGATTCCCCACTCCCCCACTCCCCCACTCCCCCAGTCCCCAGTCCCCAGTCCCCAGTCCCCAGTCCCCAGTCCCCTCCGCCCTAATCATCCGCCTGATCATCATCCGGCAGCGCCGTCGCCGAGCGTGCCCCGGCGGGGTTGATCAGGG
>JALOQT010000173.1 GCA_025453375.1 Phycisphaerales bacterium
ATTCATCATCGCCGCGATCTGCTTTGCGTGGGCCAGTTGGCAGATGTGGGCGCTGCACAAGGTGATCGTGGCCAAGGCGTCGGCGGCGAAGGCCGCTCAACCATCCCCCCCACTGCCGGACAGCGTCGCCCAGCCAGTGGCCAAGTGATCGCCCGAACTTCGCGATTCACTGCCTGACGAGGCCTTGACGAGCCGATATCCTCTGACCGATCAGCGGGCGGCGAAGTCCCCCGGCAGTTTGGATTCAACGCGTGTCCCTCTCACTGGCAAGGTTGCACTATGTCCACAGTTCTGGTTCTTGGCGGCGGTCCGGATGCTGAACGCGAAGTCTCCATCAAGTCCGCCACGGCGATCGCCGACGCGCTCAAGGCCAGCGGGCGTCATCAGGTGCGGCTGGAGATCATCGATCGGCTGACTGTTGACCAGCTCAAGGCCATGTCGGCCGATGTGATTTTCCCCTACTTGCATGGCCCGTGGGGTGAGGGTGGCCCGCTGCAGGACATCGTCGAGGCCGATGGGCGGCCGTTCGTCGGCTCCGGGGCCAACGCCTCGCGTCTGGCGATGGACAAGGTCTCGAGCAAGATGATCGCCTCGATGCTGCAGGTGACGACGACGCCGCTGTTCGTGCTCAGCAGCACGAGTGATGCGCCGCCGTTTCCGCTGCCGGTGGTCGTCAAGCCGGTGCACGAGGGCAGCACCGTCGGCCTGCACATCTGTCGCGATGCCGCGGCGTGGCAGACGGCGATGAGCACCATCGCTGGCGAGCGGGCCAAGGGCGTGCACCGGGCGTACATGATCGAGCCGAAAATCGGCGGTCAGGCGTGGGCCCGCGAGTTGACCGTCGGCGTGCTGGACAACCAGGCCCTGCCGATCATCGAGATCAAGCCGAAGGACGGGTTGTACGACTATCAGGCCAAGTATCAGCGCAGTGACACGCAGTACATCCTCGACCCGATTCTGCCGCCGGGTGTGGCGGAGCGGATCAGCGCCGGCGCGGTGAAGCTGGCGGCGGCCATGCGCTGCCGCCATGTGGCGCGGGTTGACTTCATGCTTGACCCGGCCAGCGGGCTGCCGATGTTCCTGGAGATCAATACGACGCCCGGCTTCACAAATCACTCGCTGGTGCCCAAGGCGGCGAAGCACCTGGGCATGAGCATGTCGAGCCTGTGCGACAAGCTCGTCGACCTGGCCCTGCGCGATGGCCCGACGAAGAAGTGATCTCGTGCGGCTCAGGCCGACAGAGCAAACGCGTCATGGATCGCCGCGACGGCCTTCGGCCCGTCTTCTGCACGCACGACGATCGAGATCGACAGCTCACTGCTGCCCTGGGCGATGGCGATGACGTTGACCTTCGCGTTGGCGATTGCTGAGAAGATCTTGGCCGCCACGCCCGGCGTGCCCTTCATCCCCGCGCCGACAGCCGCGACAACGCACACGCCACCGACGAGTTCGACCGTGCGCTCGAGGTGTCGCGATCGCAGTGCGCCATCCAACGCCGCCCGGGCCTTGTCGGCCTGATTCTGGTTGATCACCAGCGAGATGCCCGCCTCGCTGACGGACTGGCAGATCATGTGGACATTGACGCGCTGCGTAGCCAGGGCACCGAAAATCTCCGCTGCCGAGCCGGGGCGGCCGACCATCGATGCGCCGCCGATGGTCAGCATCACCAGGTTCTTGAGCATCGGCACTGATCGCACCACGCTGCCCGCCCCGCCTGGCCCGGCCGGGCCGGAAGATTCGCTGATCAGCGTGCCCGGGTGGTCCGGCTTGAAGGTGCTGCGCATCCGCACCGGCACGCGGTGGGCCGCCGCTGGCTCAAGTGCACGCGGGTGCATGCTCTTGGCGCCGAACTTGCCCATCTCCACCGCCTCGGCAAACGTGAGATGACTGAGCAGGCACGCCGCGCTGACGATCCGCGGATCGGCGGACATCAGGCCATCGACATCCGAGTAAATCCAGATCTCGTCGGCCTTCAGCGCCGCACCGAGGATCGTCGCGGTGTAGTCACTCCCGCCGCGCCCCAGCGTGCTCGTCACGCCGTGCTGATTGGCCGCGACGAAGCCCGTCACGACCATCGGCTTGTTTCCGTCCAGCAGCGGCGTCAGGGCCTCGCGCACCTGGAACATCGACAGGTCCATGAGCGGATCGGCCTCGGTGAAGTGGTCATCGGTGACGATGCCCGCCTCGCGCCCGTCCATGGCGACGCCGCCGAGCGTGTGGGCGACCATCGCGCAGCTGAGGCGTTCGCCAAAGGCGACGATCGCATCGGTGCTGCGGGGGGTGAGTTCCTCCAGCGCCAGCACGCCGTGCACCAGCGTTTCCAGCCGCTCGATGAGCGGTCGCACCTGATCGTGCGCTCCGAGGGCGTAGGCGCAGGCCAGGTGCTTGTCGCGAATCTGCGTCAGCAGCGTTTCGACGGCCAGTTCGTCACCCTTGGCCGCGGCATCGGCGACGTCCAGCAGCATCTCCGTCACGCCATCGAGCGCACTGACGACGGGCACGACCTGATGCCGCGCCCGCTCAGCCTTGATGATCGACACGACATGACGAATGCGATCGGCATCGGCCACGCTCGTCCCGCCAAACTTCATGATGATGCGCATGAGTGCTCCACGCAAACTGCCAAACCCTAACTCACCCTCGCCCCGGTCGTCACTTCGATGATGTCCCGCACGATCGCCGTCGCCGTCTCGGCTCCGCCCGCCCCGCGGCCGACGAGCGTCACCTCGCCCGCCTGCGCCATCGAGAACGTGCACGCATTGACATTTCGCGGCGTATTGAGCGGCGAGGTGACATCAACCTCCTCGGGCCCGACGCGCACGCCCGCCTCGTCGATCGTCGCGATCAACTTGATCGCTTTGCCCGCCGCCTTGGCCTCGCGCACGCGCTGGATTGCCAGCCCGCGAATGCCCCCGACGCGAACATCGCGATACGCCACGCCCGCCGGGCGGCCGGAGGACCGCGCCGCGTGGTTGGCCATAATGACCAGTTTCATCGCGGTGTCGATGCCGTCGATGTCATTGGATGGATCTGTTTCGGCATAGCCAAGCCGCACCGCTTCGGCCAGGGCGGCGTTGAAGGGTTCGTCGGTTTCAAACATTCGGTGCAGGATGAAGTTCGTCGTGCCATTGAGGATCGCCCGGACCTTGACGATCCGATCCCCCACCGCCAGTCGCCCTGCGGCGTGCAGGAAGGGCGTCGCCGCACCCACCGTGCCGGAATACGCCAGCCCGATGCGATTGTGCCGAGCGGCCTCCAGCAGCGCAGGCATCGCCACCGCCAGCGGTGCCTTGTTGACGCTCACGACGTGCTTTCCCGTCCGCATCGCACCGAGCAAGTGATCCAGCGCCGGGCGTGGCATGGCTAGGTTGCTGGGCGTGGTCTCGACCACCACATCCGCCGGCGTGCTGAGCACAACACGGAGCGACGATGCCGACCCGCCGATGCCAGGCAGCGAGGCCAGCCCGCGTCCTTCGGCCTTCGCGGCCAGCAACGCGGCTTCGTTCAGGCCATGCGGGTCGATCGCGCTGCCACGCGAGTCGGTCACCGCGACGAGCCTTGGCGGGGTGCCCAGCCTGGCGGCCAGGGTCTCGCGCTGCTCGCGCAGCATCCGCGCCAGGGCCTGTCCGACGGTTCCGAAGCCAAGCAGGACGATGCGCATCGCGGGGCGAGTATCGGCTAACCGACAGGTTCTTCTCGAACGCCACCAGAACGGCCTGGATCGCCTGACGTCGGCACCACTGCGGCGTGGCCAAGCCCCCGGGCCCCTGGGTCGTCCCTATCATCATCAAATAACCCGAAGACGGGTGTCATTGTCCGTAGGAGTGCCTATGTCTCGCATGATGCGACCGCTGCTGACCGCTGCTGTGCTTGTCACCCTCGCCACCGCGCCCGTGGGCGTGCTGGCTCAAGGTTCTGCTCCAGGATCTGCCGACACTGGCGGGATGAAGGTCGCCGAGCCGTACGTCGTGATCGTCACGGCTGGCGAGGTGCCGATCCGCTGCGGCGATTCGACCTTCCACTACCCGATCGCCCAGGCCAAGGCCGGCGAGGCGCTGGTGGTCGATGGGGAGACGAGCAACTGGCTGCGCGTGAAGTATCCGGCGAGCATCGAGCCGCTGGTGCCCGTGGCCGAGGCGACAGAGCCGGTCAACAACGTCATCCGCCTGCGTGTGCCCTCCAAGTTGCTGGCACCCAACGCCACGGGCGG
>JALOQT010000174.1 GCA_025453375.1 Phycisphaerales bacterium
CCGTTCTACAAAGCCCCCAAAGCCGGCGGCCCCGCCGCCCCGGCGATGGCGACGGCGAAGGTGTGAGGCCCGGACCTCAGCGCTGCCCCCCGAGCGCCGCAACCGGATCGCGTGGCCAACAATCCCGCAATGACGCCCGCGCCACCCCCTGCGCCCTCCGATCAACCCCCCGCGTTCCCTCACGCGTCTGCCTCGCCGGACGTGGCGACTGCCGCCGAGCATGGGCGGCTCTCCCTCGCCCGCTGGGCACGCGGCTTTGCCCGGCGCTGGGGGGCGTGGCTCGGGCATGAGTCGATCCCGCAGATGGCCGCGGCGCTGGCCTATCGCACGATCTTTTCGCTGATCCCGATCCTGCTGCTCTCGCTGCTGGTGCTGCGGTTGTTTCAGGACGAACGCGCCGTCGTCGAGCAGATGCTTCGCAAGGCCCTCGCCCTGGCCGGGCTGGATCGGCTGGCCCTGTCCGACTCGGCGGAAGTCACCGTGCAGGGGCGGCTGGAGGAGCTGGTCAACTCCTTCAGCGGGCTGAGTTTCACGGGCATCGGCCTCGTCGCCGCCGGCACACTGATCTACGCCGCAATGAGCCTGATCATCGAAGTCGAAAACAGTTTCAACCGCATCTACGGCGTCTCGCGCGGGCGCAGCCTCGTCCGCCGCGTCATGCAATACTGGATGCTGCTGACCCTCGGGCCGCTGCTGGTGCTGGCGAGTTTCTACACCGCCGAGAAGTTCGCCGGCTTCGCCCGCGCGTGGGCCGATGCGGGGGCGAATGTCTTCGGGCCGTGGGTCGTCGGGCTGACGGGGTATGCGATTTCGGTCGCGATCTCGACGGTGCTGCTGCTGGTGGTTTACCTCGGCGTGCCCAACGCGCGCGTGCAGTGGCGGGCGGCACTCAGCGGCGGGCTGATCGCCGCGGTCCTGCTGGAGCTTGGCAAATATGGCTTTCGGCTCTACCTCGACCACGCGGGGTTCAAGACGATCTACGGCTCGATGGCGCTGATCCCGATCTTCCTGCTGTGGATTTACATCACGTGGGTCATCGTGCTCTTTGGTCTGCGCAGTGCGTATCTCATCCAGCATGGCCACCGCCTGGCGCTGATGACCGTGCTGGAGCAGGGGCCAGGGGCGCTGGCCAACCGCACCGGGCAGGTCTGGCTCGAGCCGGCGATGGTGCACGCGATCGCTCAGGCCATCGCCCAGGGCTTCGCCCGCGGCACGCCGACATCGATCCTCGACCTGGCGCGCCACACGGGGCTGGCTGAGCCGTGCATCCGTCAGGTGCTCGACGGCCTGATGCAGCGCGGCGTGATTCACCACATCGAATCAGCCAGCGGCGCCGGCACCCCCCCCACCGCCAGTGATCGCTACACACTGGCCAGGCCCGCGACCGACATCGATCTGGCCGATTTGCTGGTCGTCGGCCACGACCTCTGCGGCGGCGATGACGCGCCGGCCTGCGTCCGCTCCCTACGCGCCGCCGAAGTGACCGCCTGCCGCGGCCACACCCTCAGCGAACTGCTCGACACGCCGCCCACGCCAGCGACCGCCGGCGCGAAGGCTGCCGCGCCGGTGCTGGCTGGGTGACGCGAGAGGGGTGGCGTGAGGTGAGGATCGATGCGAAGGCCTGACGCACCCTCAGCCCGGCAGCGTGATGACAAATCGTGTGCCCACGCCCGGCTGGCTGTCGCACGTCAGCGTCCCGCCGTGTTCCTGGATGTAGCGGCGGCTCGTCGGCAGGCCCAGGCCTGTGCCGCCGGCCTTGGTCGTGAAGTAGGGCCGGAAAATCTTGTCGAGGTGCTCTGGCGTAATGCCCGGGCCAGTATCGCTGATATCGATCCGCACGCCTGGAGCTGCCTGGCCCGCAGACGAGCCCGCCGACGGGCTGGCAGCGGCGATGTTCGCCGCTCGCAGGATCACCTCGCCGCGCTGCTCGCCCGGCCCGGCCGGGCCACGACCGGCGCTAATTGCCTGAATCGCATTGAGAAGCAGATTCAGCAGGGCCTGCTTGAAGAGGCGCTGATCGATGTTGGCCGTGAGCGTCTGCTCAGTCGTCGGCACATCCAGCCGCAGCCGCACGCCGGCGCGCTCGGCCTCGGGCAGCAGGAACTCGACCATGTCGCTCAGCACGCCGCGCAGGTCCGTCCGCTGTCGCTCAAGGCGAACGTTGCCGGCGTAGTCCAGAAAGTCCTGCAGGATGCCGCGCAGGCGATCGGTCTCGCGCCGCAGCGCGCCGACGCGCGTCGTCAGGCGCGAACGCAGCGGGGCTTCAGGGATCTCCTCGATCGCCTCGGCGAGCAACTGGGCGTTGAGGCCGATGGTCGACAGCGGGTTCTTGATCTCGTGCGCCAGGCCGCCGGTCATGCTGCCCAGCTCGGCTAATCGCTCAGCCTGCTGCGCCCGCTGCTCCGCGGCGATGCGTGCCTGCGCCTCGCGCCGGTACAGCACCCGCGCCACGATCGCGCCGAGCAACAGACCACACGCCAAACTGATCAAGATCGCCGCCAGCACGCGTGATGATTGGCAAGAGACTGGGCCAAGGCGCGTCTTGCCTTTCCCTCCGTCGCTCCGTCGCTCTATCCCTTCGTCGCTCCCCCCCTCAGCACCCGCCGAAGTAGCGACCCAGGAACACGATGATGTCATCAGCCGTGAACGCACCATCGGGCACCTGGGCCTGATTCGCCCCGGCGATGTCCGCACGAGGGCTGGCCGTGAAGTACTGCCCGAGGAAGACGATGATGTCATCAGCCGTCAGCACGCCATCGGGCGTGCTGCTCTGATTGGCACCGGCAACGTCCGCTGGGCAGGTGCTCGGGCAGCCGCCGGTCGGGCAGATCGGGGTGATCCGCATCGCCGCGGTGCGGCCTGTGCCCTGGCTGGTCGTCACGAGCCACTGGACGTAGATCGGCTGCTCGGGCGTGCCCGCCGGCGCGCTGATCCGCTCGGTAATCACGCCGTCAGCATCGACAAGCTTCGCCGGCTTGCTCGTCCCGCTGATGACGCCATTGACCGGCGCCGTCGAGCCGACAATCAGCGTCGCCGTCGCGCCGACGGGCGCATCACCCAGCCCGACGCGCGTGTCCGGCCCGCCAATCAGCGTCGCATCCACCACGATGATCGCCGGCGCCGTCGGCCCATTGCCCGGCACCGCCAGCGAACCACCGACATTCACCGGACGCACGCCCGGCCGCTGGCTCCACATCTGCGGCTTGTCAAACGGGAACGTCTCCGCCGCGACCCGCGGGTCCGTCAGCGCGTTCTGCAGGAAGTCCTGCAACTGCCCTGCCGGCTGCGGCGGAATGTTGATCCCATTGAGGATCGGCGAGCGGTTGTCCTGGATCGCCACCGGCGCGCCGGGCGCCTGGGCATAGAACTGAATCACCTGCGTCAGCGTCGTGAACTGGCCGGTGTGCATGAAGCTCGTCCGAAGGCCGGTGTTGCGCAAGGTCGGCACCTTCATCTGGCCGCGATGCGCCGGGTTGCCCGTGACGATCTGCCGCCCAAGGTCCTCCGCCGCGGGGCGCAAGCCCAGATTGTGGAACGGCGCCGGCCCGACGCCAGCAAACGTCGGCGCAGTGTGGCACGCGTTGCAGTTGGACTGCGGCGCGTTGAACACCGCCCAGCCCTGACGCTGGTTGGGCGTCAGCGCGTTGGGGTCTTCGCCGCGGGCCCAGCGGTCATAGGGCGTCTGGTCGGCGATTAACGTGCGCTGATACGCCGCCATCGCCTGACCGATCCGCACCGGGTTGATCACACCGTCACCAAAAGCTCGGGCGAACAGCGTCGGATAGCTCGAGCCGTCGGCCAGCGCAGCCTCAACATCCGCCGGCAGATTTGCCGCCAGCGCCATCGGGCGCGAGCGAGCGAGCTTGTCGGCCACCATCGCCCACGACCGCGCGTCGTGCGCCATCTCGACATCGCTCAGGATCGGGCCGATCGCCTGATTCTCCAGGCTCGCCCGCGCCTGGCTGACGACGGTGCCAGTCAGCGGATCGGTGAACGTGCCATCGGCGCGGCCATCCCAGAACTGGAACTGGTTGTACGCCGCGTTGATCATCGTCGGCGAGGCGCGATCCGTCACCTGCACCGCCAGGCCGTGCGATGTGCTGCGCCGAAACTCATTGAACGCATCAGACGCGACCACGCCCGGCGAGCCGAACTTGTCATCAGCCGTGTT
>JALOQT010000175.1 GCA_025453375.1 Phycisphaerales bacterium
GGCCACAGACACAGATTCGGGATGATCGTTGTCGTGCCTTTGCCCGCGCGGCTCCCGCTCACCAAGCAGATGTGACGGTCATCGCTGTAGCCAAGAGCTCGGCCTGTCCATGGGCAGCGACCAAGCCAAAACTTGCCCGGCTGGTAGGCGTGTTGCCTCGCAAACTCTTCGGGGTCCGCCCACTGCGCTGTCCCAAGGCGATCTGGCTGCATAGACGCACAGGGTAGCGTTTGCGTTCACCTTTTGCGGGCTTTGGTGTATCGTCGTCAGATGGAGCCCCGCCGCGACGAACTCGAAGACTTCAAGACCCGCGTGAACCTCACCGAGTTCGCGGCCGCCGAGGGCTACGCCCTCGACCGCAAGGCTTCGAGTCGCAACTCCGCCGTGATGGTCCATCCCGCCGGCGACAAGATCATCATCGCCAGGGGCGAGGACGGGCACTGGGTCTACTTCTCCGTCCGCGATCCCGGCGACCACGGCACCATCATCGACTTCGTACAGCGCCGCAAGGGCGGCACGCTCGGCAATGTCCGCCAGGTGCTTCGCCCGTGGGTGGGCGGCGGACTCAGCCCGCCGGCATCCCCCCCACTGCTTCGCCCTTCCGCCGACCGCTTCATCGAGCGACTCGAACCCATCACCCGCGACGTGGCACAAGTCCGGGCCCGCTACGAGGCGATGAAGCCCGTCGGGGCGTACAACGCCTATCTGTGCGAAGACCGGGCTATCCCGCCCGCTCTTCTCGCCCAGCCAGCCTTCGCGTCACGCATCCGCGTCGATGAACGCGGGAATGTCATCTTCCCGCACTTCAACGCCGCCGGTCTATGCGGCTATGAGATCAAGAACCGGGGCTTCACAGGCTTCGCTTCGGGGGGCACCAAGGGCCTCTGGGCCAGCGTGCCCACGCCCGAGGATGAGCGCCTTGTCGTAGCCGAGACGGCGATCGACGCGCTCTCGTATGCGGTGCTCGCAGGTCATCACCGCGCGCGCTTCGTCAGCATTGCCGGCCAGATGAACCCGGAGCAGCCCGCGCTTCTCCGCTCGGCGATCGGCAAGCTCGCAGCCGGCGGCCGGATCGTGCTGGCCTTCGACAACGATGAAGGGGGCGACAGCCTCGCCGCACGAGTGACAGAACTCTTCGCGGAAGCGCAGCGGGCAGACCTGACGCTGATCGACGACCGCCCCAGCATTCGCGGCGCCGATTGGAACGACGTGCTCGTGTCACAGCACCCGCCCGGGCATGGCCCCGAGCCGCGATAGATCACCCTCCCCCACTGCCCTCAGCCTGGACGCAGGCCCGCCGTCCGCAACATCGAACATCGCACGCGGACATCGGATCGGCCGCCCTGGACCTGTTCCTCGCGCAGAGCAGATCAGAGGCGCGGATGAAGCCCCTCGCCCTTCTCCGCGTCTGTGACGTGACGCCGCACGCACGGCCACGTGCATCAAGGCACGCTCGCATGAGGAGCCCTTCGCACGCGGTGAATCTTGGCTCGGCGGTATCGCTGCGCCGCCCGTGAAGAGGCTCGCATCGGGCCATCGGCTCCCAGTCCACTCGACCCGTCGGCTTTCGCCGCTGCGCTCCGGCGTCACTGCGGCTTCCGGTCCATGCACGCCTCACGCCAGACCCGCGTGCCGCGCCCCGCCGCTGCGCTCTGGGGTTCGGTCTGTCATTCGGGCTGTGCTCCGCCCCACGTTCTTCCGGCGGGCTTTGCCCGCGTCATGCAGGTGAAGGGGCGGGGACCTCCAGCCTTGTGCCGTCTGCGCTCCGCTCGTGCTCCTTCGCACCCGCGAGTGGTCCCTTGCCCGGTGAAGGGACCGCACGTCGCGGGACCCGCAAAGGAGCAAAGACATGAAAGCCGACGAAGCCAAGAAAATCGCCGATCAGGCCCTCGAAACCCTCGCCCAGAACCTTCAGGGCGGCAAGAGCGAGCAGCTCACCCGCTACCTCGCGATGCTCGGCCGCTTCCACCGCTATAGCTTTGGGAACGTCCTCCTCATCCTCTCGCAGAAGCCAGATGCCACGCACGTGGCCGGCTTCAACGCCTGGCGTCACATGGGCCGCTTCGTCAAGAAGGGCGAGAAGGGCATCGTCATCATCGCGCCCATGATGATCAAGCCACGCGAGGAACGGGCCCAGGGCGAAGAGGCCAAGCCGACCCTCCGCTTCCGCGGCGTGTACGTCTTCGACGTGGCGCAGACCGACGGCGAGCCGCTCCCAGAGCCAGCCGAGGTCAGCGGGGAACCCGGCGACCACCTTCCGCGTCTGCGTGAGGCCATCGCCCGGCGCGGCATTGTGCTCGACACGATCGACGTTCCACTCGGGGCCGACGGCGTCTCACGCGGCGGCCGCATCAGCATCAGGCCCGGCATGCCCGCCGCCCAGGAGTTCTCCGTCCTCGTGCACGAGCTGGCCCACGAGCTCCTGCATCGCGGCGAAGGCCGCCCGGCCAGCAAGACCGTCCGCGAGACCGAGGCCGAAGCCGTCGCCTTCGTGGTGAACAGCGCCATCGGGCTGGACACGGGTTCAGCATCCGCCGACTACATCCAGCTCTACGACGGCAAAACCGAAACCCTCGCCGCTTCGCTGGACCGCATCCAGCACGCGGCGACCGAGATCATCACGGCGCTGCTCGGCAAGGCCGAGCACGCCGAGGCGGCCTGATGGGCCGCCCAGGGCTCCCGGCCCTTCAACCGGGACGCCCAACCCTCACCCGACGCTGATAGGACCGCTCGCCCTCTCCGGGCGCGGTTCGCGGGGGTGCGCCGCAGGTTCGAGCATCACCCGCGTGTGAGCTGTCAGGCTTCGGTGTTCAGGTCATATGACCTTATGACCTTATCGCTATCAGGAACGCTTCAGGGCCGTGGCGAGAAAGTCCGCAAGGGCTTGTTCGTACTCGGCCATGCCGAGGTGATCGCCCTTGGAGGGCACCTGCAAACGCGGCGCACGCCGCGCCCCGGCCCTCACCGCCTCTTCCGCTCCGGCCAGGATCGACCACATCGCCCGCGAGACCTGGCTGTACGTCACCTTGCTCCCGAATGCGGCGGAGATCGCATCGGTGGTTTCTTCGATCCGGTCCGCCTCTTCGGGCGTGACCAGAATCTTCCGGTTGATCGTGAGCGACGTGCCCCGAAGGGGCCGTGCGGGCTCAGGATTGGTCCGTGGGCGGCTTTGGAGGTTTGGCCCCCCCTGCCCCACTTCTTCCCGCCGGGCCTCTGTACGAGCTTCCTTGGGCTCAGGAAGGGCCACTGACTGGACGGGGGGCTGGACCGGGGCCGGACGCATCGGCGCAACCGGAACCGAGGCCGCCGCCGCCAGACGGGACCGAACGGGATCGATCGTGTCGTCGGTCGAGGCGCGCTTAGGCATTCGCCGCCTCCTTCACGATCGGCTTGGGCTCGGTCTGAACCGACCCCCCCACTTCTCCCGACACCTTGGCCGCCGTATCGAGGCGGGCCAGGACCTCACGGGCCAGATCGCGGAACTGTTCGGCCACCTTGTGACCAGGATCAGTCTGGAAGAGCGTCTTGCCCTGTGACTGGGCGTGTTCGAGGGCCGTTGCCCGCGTGATCAGCGTGTTGAAGGCTCCGAGCTCGCCGGCGGCCGCGAACTCACGCTTGATCCGGTCCACGTAGCTGGACGCGATCCGCGTGCGGCTATCGACCTTGCACATCACCACGCCCAAGAGGCGCAGCGTGGCGTTGCCCGCCTCGCGGACCGCCACGATGTCGGTGAGCGCATCGTTCAGGCCATCGACCGAGAGCTTCGAGGCTTCGGTCGAGAGGATGAACCACTGGGCCGTGCGATAGGCCGCGATCGTCGGGGCCGATGCGTTGGGCGCAGTGTCCAGGAAGATGAAATCGTACTTTCCGGCCAGCTTTTTGAGGGCTGGCGCGAGCGTGTTGGTGGGATCGGCGAACTTGTTCCGCTTGCGGTACTCGTTCTCGAAGTCTTCGAGGTTGCGCCGGGCCGGCAGCAGATCGACGTTCTTGGGGAGGTCCGTCCCTTCCGCCGCGTCGGTCGTCACGATCACGTCTTCGGGCTCCTGATCGCCCAGCAGCACCTCGAAGGTCCCGAGCCAGTCGGTGCCCACGCCAAGCCCGCGCGTCGAGCCGCAGTTTCCGTCAAGGTCGATCACGAGCGAGCGCTTGCGGAGCTCGAATTTTTTTCGGTCCTGATTGATGATCATATGACCTGATGACCATATGGCCGGAACATTCGGGCCATATGGGCGCTTTGATCTGGCCATATGACCCTAACCCGCGACATGCCGGGCTCACAAGGTGGCTATCGGCAAGGTGTTTGGATCATCCACAGGTTTCGCGTTCATATGACCATATGACCCGATGACCTGATTGATATGACCTGATCGAAAAGGCTATATGATCATATGGCCGGATTGATCGGGTCGGAACAGGCTCTAAGTGCTTGTCCCGCGCGCATTTAGGCCGCTTGACGGCCACGGCGAAGCCCCTACATATTGGGCTAGTAGAACCCGATTCCCCCATAGCTGGCCGGCTCGCGGTCAGAGTAGGGGGCTTTTCAACCTTTGGAGGCGTATGGCGTAGACATGCCTCGTACATGAAAAAACCACCCTTGGCGGGGTGGTTTCATCAGAAGGCCGACTCTTGGGTTGACACCCGGAAAAGACGACCACTTCAAGCTGGTAACCTGAAGATAGAGCGTCTTTGCTGCCACGTCAACCCTTACGGGGTCGGGCGTGGCGTTTCTGTGCCATCGCGGAATGGAGTCCGCGACGATGGCTGTTTCACACCCCCTGCGTGCCCACATCGGACGTGCCCACACCGGCGGAGCCGGGGCAGGCACCCTCACCGAACCACTCACCCGAGGCGAGATCGAACCCCAGATCGAGGGGCGGTTTCGGCCGTTTTCGGTGCACCAACTCACGCTCGCGTGGTGGCTGCACACTTCGGGTCATATGACCCGAAGGCAGCTTCGGGTGTACTTCGCCCTGAACGAAATGGCCGAGCGGCGCAACTACACGCGCCCGCCAGAGGGCCGCAATGCCCGCCAGCGGCCGCTCTACCGCGTGGAGGAGGTTGCGGTGCTGGTGGGGGGGCGTGGCTCGCCCACGGCCTTGGACGAGCTCAGGGCCGACCTACGGCGGCTTGGCGCGCTCGGTCTGGCGACCTTCAGCCCGCATCAACTCACCTTCGCCGCGTCCGCCGATCAGGTCCGCGTCGATGACCTCTCGGGGTTCTGGGCAATGCTCGCCCAGATGCCCCATCAACGCCGCTCGGTGCCTGTACCACGCCGCACGCTGC
>JALOQT010000176.1 GCA_025453375.1 Phycisphaerales bacterium
TCCCGCAGGCACGTCACGTCACACTCACGCTGGCGTCAGGATAGCCAACCGCCGCCCATCCGCATCCTTCATCGATCCCGATCGACAAGCACCGTCGCCACCGCATCACCCGTCACGTTCACCACCGTCCGCGCCATGTCCAGCAGCCGATCCACCGCCAGGATGATCGCCAGCCCCTCCAGCGGCACGCCCGCATACTGCAAAATCCCCACCATCAGCACCAAACTCGCCCCAGGCAACCCCGGTGATCCGATCGCCACCACAATCGCCATCAGCGCGATGCCGATGAGTTGCGTCACGCTCAAATCCACGCCATAGAGCTGCGCCAGAAACGTCACGCACAGCACCTGATACATCGCCGTGCCATCCATGTTGATCGTCGTCCCAAGCGGCACGACAAACCGCGTCGTCCGCCGGTTCAAGGCCATCGCGTCGCAGCACTGCATCGTCACAGGCATCGTCGCCGCGCTGGAACTGGTGCTCAAGGCGAGCAACTGCGCCGGCGCCATCGCCCGCGCAAACCGCCCAAGGCTCACCCGCCCGCCCCCCAGCACCACCAGCAACGCCGGATACTGCACCACCAAGATCAACCCCATCCCCACCAGCACCACGCCGCAGAACCCCGCGACCGATGCCAGCACGCCCCATCCCAGCGTCGCGGTGATTGTCGCCGTCAGGCAGAACACCGGCACCCACGCCACCCGCATCAACACGCCCACCAGCGCCAGCATCGCCTCGCCCACACCCTCGACCACCTCCAGCACCCGCTCCCGCCGCGCCGCGTCGATCATCGTCAGCCCGATGCCCAGCAAAACCGCCAGCACAACCACCTGCAGCATGTTGCCATCGGCCAGCGCCCGAAACGGATTGGCCGCAAACACATCAACCAGTTGCCCCCACGCCGTCGACTGGGCATCGAACGTCTGAAACTGCTTGATCCGCGCCTCAGCCGCGCCGCTCTGCTGCGCCAGCAACGCCTCCCGCGCCTCCCGCGGCACCGCCGCCCCCGGCCGCACCACCACCGCCAGCAGCACCGCGATCGTCACCGCGATCATCGCCATCAGCGCAAAGACGCCGACCGTCCGCAACCCCAGCCGCCGCAATTCACCACCCCCGCTAGCCACCCCATCCCCATCGCGCCCCGGTCGCATCACCCCCGCCACCGCGGCAACGAGCGAAAACAGCACCAGCGGCACCGCCATCATCCGCAGCAGCCGCACAAACACCTCACCCACAAACTGCGCCCCCTCTCGCACCACCCGCACCACACTCGCCCCCACCCCCGCCCCAGCATTCGGATCAACCTTCCCCGCCTCCACCACCGCGCGGCTCAAATACCGCTTCGAATCCATCACCCCCAGCATCTCCCACGTCGCACTCGTCCAGAGCGTGTTGACGAGCAACCCCACCACCAACCCCGCCACCAGCGCCCCAAGCACCCACCACGCCGACCGCATCGACGCCCTCTCCGGCGCTCCGCCAGGCGAGAGTGGGGGGGGCGAGCCTGCGGGCGATGCACCACGATGTTCAGTCACGCTCATGCTGCCTGAGCATATCAGAAACCCAAATCACACGCCGCGCAACATGAGTACCCCCTCTTTCTGAGAGGGGCCGAACTGCGGCAGATCGCCCGATCTTCTCACCGCCGCGCCATCGCCGCCCGGACGCCCTGCCGCTGGATCAGCGCCATCCCCGTCCGTGCCGCCCCCGCATCGTCATACGGACCGATCTGCACGGCATACAGCGTCCGACCGTTGACGTTCGTCTGCACCACCTGCGGCGTCGGTTGCCCCGCACGCACCACCCCGCGCGTGATCCGCGTCGCCTCTGCCCGCGCCTGCTGCACCGTGCTGAACGCACCCGCCTGAATGAAGTACGGCTGCACCTTGCTGCGATCCCGCAGCATCGTCCGAAGATTCGGATCATCCGCCTCATGGATCCCCGCGTGGTACTGCTGCAGCGCCATCTCGCGCAGGCCGATCCGCTCCAGCGCCGCCCCCGCCTGCAGCTTCGCCCGCGCCGCATCATCGCCATCCAGCCGCTCCGCCCCGCTCCGAAGCAGGCTCGTCGCCCGAGAGATATCCCCCTCCTGCTCCGCCAGCAGCCCCAGCGTCACCCGCGCCCGCCCCGAAACATCCGCGTTCTTGCTGCCCACCAGTGGCGTCAACAGCCGCTTGGCATCTTCCCGCTGCCCAAGGGCCTGGGCCGACATGCCGGCAATCAACGCCGCCCGCTCCGCATCCTTGGCGTTCGGATTCTCAGCAATCGGCAGCGCCTTGGTAAATGCCTCGCCATACAGCCGCTGCTCATACGCCTGCGCATAGTTCAGCGACCCGCCACCGGTGTTGCGGCATCCGCCCGCCACGCCGCCAGCCCCCGCCAGCGCCAGCACCGCGATCACCTTCACTCGCCGCAACATCATCACCGTGCCGATACCCATAACGCACACTCCACAACTTCCGAACTGCCCGGCCCAGAAAGGTGTATCGTCCGCCGCCCGCGTGCCAGTCAAGTTTCCGTCCCGACTCTCCCTCCCACCCTCGCGCCTCGCCAACAGTTCGGTCCCTGTCGGGACTCTTCACACCCAGCCCCGCCACATCAGCCCCTTCGGCCCCCTCGGAGCCTGCCCACCATGAGCGTTCACTGGCCCATCATCCGCACCTGCCTGCGCTACCCCCTCTCAACCGCCTGTGTTGACGAGACCGGCACCTACAAGCGCCTCCAGATCCTCATCGCCGCGCTCAACCTCGCCGAAGACCTCCGCCGCACCAGCACCTCGCGCACCGTCGGCGTGATGCTCCCCAGCTCCGCCGCCTTCCCGATCGCCGCCCTGGCCGGCTGGTTCGCCGGGCGTGTCGTCGTCCCGCTCAACTTCCTGCTCAAGCAGGACGAGCTGAAATACGTCATCGACGACTGCAAGCCCGACACCATCATCACCGCCACGCCGATGCTCGACTACCTCGGCTACCGCCCCCAGCGCGTCACGCTGATGGAGATGAACAAACTCACCCTCAAGCGCGTCCCGGATTGGACCCTCCCGGCGCGCACCGATGACGAGCAACTCGCCGTCCTCCTCTACACCTCCGGCACCAGCGGCAAGCCCAAGGGCGTGATGCTCAGCCACCGAAACCTCCGCGCCAACGTCGAGCAGTGCCGCCAGCACATCAACTTCGGCCCGAAGGAAAAGGTCTTCGGCGTCCTGCCGCAGTTCCACTCCTTCGGCCTCACCGTCCTGACGCTCCTGCCGCTGACTGTCGGCTGCCCCGTCGTCTACGCCCCGCGTTTTGTCCCCCAGCGCATCGTCAAACTCATCCGCGAACATCGCCCCACCGCGATGATCGCCATCCCCAGCATGTACAACGCCCTGCTGCAGGTCAAAGACGCCCAGCCCGACGATTTCGACAGCCTGACGTATTGCGTCTCCGGCGGCGAGCCTCTCCCCGCCGCCGTCACCGATGGCTTCTTCGAGCGTTTCGGCGTCCGCATCGCCGAGGGCTATGGCCTCACCGAGACCAGCCCCGCGACGCACTGGTGCCGCCCGCACGAATACAAGCGCGGCTCCGTCGGCCCCGCCGTCCCGGGCGTCGAAGTCAAAATCATCGATCCCGATTCGCAGCGCCCCCTCGGCCCAAACCAGGACGGCGAAGTCCGCATGCGCGGGCCCAACCTCATGCAGGGCTACTACAATCTGCCCGAAGCCTCCGCCGCCGCGCTGGACCCGCAAGGCTTCCTCCGCACCGGCGACATCGGCCGGCTGGACAACGACGGCCACCTCTATATCACCGGCCGCCTCAAGGACATGCTCATCATCGGCGGCGAAAACGTCTTCCCGCGCGAGATCGAAGAAGTCCTCAATCAACACCCCGCCGTGCGAGATTCAGGCGTCGTCGGCCAGAAGGACCCGATGCGCGGCGAAGTCCCCCTCGCCTTCGTCCAGCTCAAAGACGACCAGACCGCCGACCCCGCGTCCCTCGTGCAGTTCTGCCGCGGCAAGCTCGCCGGCTACAAAGTCCCCTCCGAGGTCCGCATCCTCCAGGAAATGCCCCGCGGCCCAACCGGCAAAGTCCTCCGCCGCGAACTTCGCAAACTCGCCTGATCCGCGTAAAGCAAACTCTCGACTGCACCAAAGCCCGCGTGCA
>JALOQT010000177.1 GCA_025453375.1 Phycisphaerales bacterium
GCCAACCACGCCTCCATCGGCCACATCACGCCCGCCGCTCTGCCAGCCTCGCTGGCCGAAGTCGTCGCACTGATCGAGCAACGAATGAATGCGCCCGAGCAGGCTACCAAGCCACATCTGCTGGTGATCGCCGGGCTTGAGCGTCTTCCCGCTTTCCAGCACAAGGAAGACGCGTTTGACTTCTCCAGCGACGCGCCATCGACACCGATGCCCGATGCACTGCTCGAACGCATCATGCGTGACGGCCCGGCCCTCGGCGTCCACACCATCATCACGGCCGATACCGGCGCGACCGTCACGCGCTCGCTCCGTCGCAAGGCTCTTGCAGCATGCGATATCCGCGTCTGCACGCAGATGTCCGTCAACGACTCTTCCGCGATTGTCGACTCCGCCGCGGCGTCTCGCCTCGGGCCCAATCGCATCCTGCTCGTGACGCTTTCGACACAGCAGGCCGAGAAACTCCGCACCTTCAGCCTGCCGACCGATGCGTTCATCGCCAGCTTGCCACCGTACGATCCGTCGTGACCAGTGATCTGTCCATCGCGGTGCTGCTGTCCGGCTCAGGCCGGACTCTGGTGAACCTCGCCGCGTCGATCGGCGATGGGCGCCTGCCGCGCGGCACGCGCATCACCGCCGTCATCGCCAGCAAGGCCTGCCTTGGATGTGATCGCGCACGCGAGCTGGGCATCGAACCGCGAGTGATGCCCGGCGTGATCGCTCCAGATCAACTGGAGTCGGCGGTCAACGGCGCACGCTTCATCGTGCTCGCAGGCTATCTCAAACTCATCCGCGTGCCCGCGGCGTATCGCCACCGCATCGTCAACATTCACCCTGCGCTGCTGCCCTCCTTCGGCGGGCACGGCATGTATGGCCACCACGTGCACGAAGCGGTGCTCCATCACGGCTGCAAAGTCTCCGGCTGCACCGTCCACCTCGTCGACGACGAATACGACCGCGGCCCGATCCTCGCCCAGCGAACATGCCCAGTCCGCGAGGATGACACGCCCGACACCCTGGCCGCGCGAGTCTTCGCTGAGGAGTGCATCGCCTATCCCGCCGCACTCTCGGCATTGCTCACCGGGCGCGTGCGTGTCTCGCCCGACGGCCGACGCGCGACAATCGCGGGGGCGCGATGAGCACACCTTCCCGCATCCTGATGCTGCTGGCGTGCATCGCCACCAGTTCGTTGGCCCACAGCACATTGGCGCTGCAGGCCAGCAGCCCACCAGCGCGTTCGAGCCCCTCCCCCACTTCCGCACCGGCCACATCAGTCCCGACGCCAACATCCGCCGCCGATGATCTGCGCCGCCAGTGGCAGGATGCGTACTTCGCGAGCGACTTCGACAAAGCTGCGACGCTTCTCACCTCGCTGACCAAACTCGACGACGCCTCACCCGTCGACTTCTACAACCTCGCCTGCGTGCTAGCCAAGCTCGGGCGGCACAGCCTCGCCGAAACCGCGCTGCGCGACGCCATCAGCCGCGGGTTTGGCGATTTCGACCTGCTCATCGCCGATCCTGATCTCAAAGCCTTGAAGGACACGGACGTCTATCAGGCCGTGCTGCAAGGCTGGGCCGAACTGCAGGACGCGACCATCGACGGCCGCCTCGCCGCGCTGCAGCGCGATTACCCGGGCAAGCACCGCGTGGTGAAGCTCGACGATCTTCGCATCGCGCTGGCCGCCGCCACCAGCCAGCGCGGCGTCGACGAAGCCACCGCCGAATTGCAACGAGCCGCGACGCTCTGGCAGCAGTGGATCAGTCCGCCGACGATCGAAGCCCAGCCGGCGGGGCCATCGCGCCCGCCAGCGTGGGTGCTCGTCTGGCTGCCCGATGCACCGAGCTTTCAGGCCTGGACGCGCCAGACCTTCGGCCCGCGTGCCGGCTCCGTTGGCGGGTTGTATACGTCGCACACCGCCACCCTCGTCGCGCGAGACCTCGGCCCCACGCTGCGTCATGAGTTCTGGCACGTTCTGCATCATCGCGACATGCACCGACGCGCCGGCACCGCCGGCCGCGCCAGCCAGCAGCACCCGCTGTGGATTCAGGAAGGCCTCTGCTCGCTGATCGAAGACCTCGATACCTCCGACTCCGCCATGCCCGCCCCCGCGCCAAGCTGGCGAACCAACATGGCCCGCCGCATGCTTGACACGCGCGGCATCATGCCCCTGGCCGACTTCATCGCCCTCACCGACCAGCGCTTCATGGGCAGCGGCAGCCTCGGCCGATACGCCCACGCACGCGCCATCTTCCTCTTCCTGCACACGCGCGGCAAGCTGCCCGCGTTCTACGCGTCATACGTCCACACGTATGGCGATGACCGCACCGGCCGCCTCGCACTCGAAGCCGCGCTCGGCCAGCCACTGGCGCAGATTGACAAGGACTTCCGCGCCTGGCTCCGCACCCTGCCGACCGTCGGCGAGGCGGGCTTTGAGCGCGTCTCGCTTCCCATTGACCTGGGTGACGGCGCGGGCGAGGGCGTCGTTGTGCTCGATCTACCGCTGGAGGATCAACTCAAGTTCGGCGTCGGCCCGGGGGATCTGGTCGTCGCCGTCGCCGGCCAGATCGTGCGTGATCGCAACGATTTGGCCCGCGCGTTGGAGCCGCTCAAGGCCGGGCAGGATGTGACGGTGACCATCCGCACCCGCTCCGGCGAGCGCGAACGCCGATTCACCCTGCAACCCAAGTGACGCTCGCTCGCGAGCCTCCATCCGCGTTGCTTACTGTGCTGCCCGCGCCAACCCGCGTTCGATGCACGCAAACACGCGCGGCCAGTCCGCCTCGTCAAACACTGGCAGCGGCGGCAGCAGACGCACGTGATACGGCCCGTGCCCGCAATAGAAACTGATGACGCCCTCCTCATAGAGCATCTTCGTCGCCTTCATCACCTTGTCCTTGTCGCCGCCGAACGGCGTGAATCGCATCATCCCGCCGTTGCCGCCCCACAGCGGACCGTCGGACAGTGACACCGGGCCATACTTCCCGCTCATCCGCGGGAACCACTCCGGATGCCGCGCAATCAGCGCATCGCACTGCCGGCCAAACAACGCGTGATGGCGGGCAAACTGCCCCTGCGGGCCATACCACGCACCCTGCTCCAGCCGCTCCAGCACGCGCAGGCCCGTGCGGAACTGCGTCGAGCCGCTGATGAACGTCCCGCTGAGCAGGCCCGGCCCCGGGTTGTACTCCGGCGTGAACATCGTCGCGCACACCTGCGTCATCTTGCCGACGCAGAAAACGTCGACATACTCGCCAAGGTCAAACAGTTCATACGCAAACATCCGTTCCGTGCGGCCAAACGTCTGAATCTCATCATCCCACACCGCGATGCTGTTGGCCTTGCACACATCCATGAGCGCCTTGTGGAAGTCCCGCGTGCCGACGTTGAACCCGCCCTCACCCTGGATCAGTTCGAAGATGAAGCACGCGTGCTGCTTCGGATACCGCTCGATGTACGACAGCAGGTGGTTCACCGACATGTCGATGTACCGCTTCTGCCCGCTCGCGCCCGGGCCCATCCGCTCCGCAGCGATCGGGTCATAGAACGGCATGTAATCCACCTGCGTGCTCAGCGGGATGCCCACGCGATTGCCCGCCGCATCGCCGATCTGGCTCATCGTCACGCTGCGACCCATGAAGCAGTCCTTGAACGCCAGCACTCGGCTCGCCGGCGCGTGCTTCTGATAGCACACCTTCACCGCGTTCTCATTGGCCATGCAACCGCTCGTGGCGCAATACACGTGCTTCAGCCGGCTGCCCCGCTGCGCCAGGCGGCTGAGTGTCTCCATGAACGCGAACGCCTCGGCGTTGGCCTGAAGGTTGCCATGGTTGACCGTGTCCGCCAGCGCCCCGCGCACCCCCGCCGCGATGATGTCCGGATCACTATGCCCGAAGAAGTGCACACCGATCCCGCCGATCATGTCCCACTTGACGCTGCCATCGACCAATTCCACCAGCGCCCCGCGCCCCAGGCCCGAGCCGATGTACGGATACAGCAGCGCCCGCCCGCGAACATCCGCCGCGCGGGCCATCAGCGCCTCAAACTCCACCTTCGCCTCGGGGCTGGTCGGCCCCCGCTCGCCGGTGATCTTCGACGACGCCGCCTTCACCGCCTCG
>JALOQT010000178.1 GCA_025453375.1 Phycisphaerales bacterium
ATAGATCGCGTCGATCGGCGTCGTGCGCTCGATCCACCACTGGTAGTACGAGGCGTAGTTGTTGCCCAGGATGTCGCTGGCGGGCTGATCTTCCAGTGGTTCGCTGCGCTGGCCGGAGGTGAGTGCGGGTTGGCGGGGGCTGAGGGTGGTGCTGGCGCGGGGGATGCGCACGTCGAAGGTGCTGGCGGCGAGATCCCCCGGGGCGATGCGCAGCGGCACGCCGACGGGCCAGGCGCGCGGGAGCGTGATGGGGCTGTATGGGCCAAAGAGCGGATCATCGGAGTGGGCGATGAGTGTGTGGGCATAGCCGCGAAGATGGCGCGGCGCAGCGCGGGGGTTGAAGGTCAGGGCGCGCTCGATGCTCAGCGCGATCTGCTGGGCGTTGCTCGGGCCCGCGGTGCGCACGATGGCGAGGCGAACATCCAGGGGCAGGATGCCCCACGGCCCATCGGCGCGGAAGTCCGGCGTGCGCCAGAGGGCCAGCGCCGCCAGCGCGAGCAGTGCGGCGGCGATGAGACCGCCGCGATGGTGACGGGGGCGAAAGAGCGCGGCGCGCGTGGGTGCCTGATCGCCGCACTCCGGGCAGCGCGGCACGGCGGCATCGGGCTCGTGTGGCAGTGGATAGGCGCAGCGGCGGCAGTGGGGGGCGCTGCGCGTGGGGCGAACTGTCCACGACTTGCGCGCGATGATGCACGCACCGGCGACCAGTGGTGCGGCGAGCAGCGGGGCGAGCCAGGCTGGCCAGGTGGCCGGGTCCAAGGTGGGATGGTTGGATGCCGGAGATGAGGCGGAGTTCCGCCACTCACGCGATGTGTAGCCGTTTGGCGACAGTCGTTACAGACGGACCAGTTTGCCAGCAAAATCGCGCGGAGCGTTGGCGTAGGGGCGACGGGAATTGGAATCTCGTTGTCGGAGGTTTGATCCCTATGAGCAACGTGTCTTCATCACAGTCGTCGGTTGGCCAGTTGATCCTTGCGGGCAAGCGTCTGGCGACGAGCCGCCAGGGTCCGAGCCTGAACTTGCTGAACCGTCCGGAGGCGAGCGGCCAGGGCAGCGATATGCGGTCGCTGTATGGCCAGCTGGCTCAGAAGTTCCTGGCGCGGCGGAATGCCGGCCAAGGTGATGAAGCCAAGGCGGCGCTGGTGAAGGCGGCAGCCGCGGCGACGACCAGCACCAAGTCGGCCAGCACGTCTGGCGGGGTGACGTCGAGCAATGCTGATGGGGACGTGGTGTCGCTGACCAAGGCGACGAGCTTCCGCAAGACCACGCGGACGAGCACGAACATCCAGCCGGTGCCGCCCGTGGAGCAGAACCCCAGCGAGTCGATCACGCGGCTTCAGTCCGGCGGGTTTGACACGCAAGCGGGCGTGTTCAAGAGCGGCGAGGCACTGCGCGAAGGTCGCTATGAGTTCAGCGACGACGCGGGCAGCATCTCGCTGAGGATCTCGCGGGACTCGTCGGGCACGCTGCTGGCCAGCGGCACGTTCACGAACGCGAATGGCGAGGCGCAGGAGTTCAATCAGGTCAAGATGACCGACATGAACGTGGTGCAGTATCGAGCCAGTGAGCCGGAGAATGATGTGGCTCCAGCGCCGGCACCGGCGAACATTCCTGCCCCCGCATCTTCGACTGCACCCACGCCGACGCCTGCGCCAAGCTCGTCGTCGACCACGCCGGTTCCTAACGCTTCGACGCCATCTGGTGGCACGACGACGACCACGGGCGGCGGTTCGAGCACGACGGGTTCGACGAGCACTGGTGGCACGTCCACGTCCACTGGTCCGTCCAACACGACCAGCACATCGACGACGCCGAGCACGACCAGTGCGCCGACTTCGCCTCGGGCGGCGTTCCTGGCGCGGCTGAGCGAGTTTGGCGGGACGGTGACGTCCAGCAGCAGCAGCGGCGCGACGGTTCGGTTCACGATGAATGGGCAGAATGGTGAGATTCGCTTTGCTGGCGATGGGTCGGCTCGGGGCAAACTCGGGTCGAATGACGAAAACGAAGTGCGCTTTGAGTTGAACTCGGCCGGCGCACTGCGGATCGACCTTGGCGAGGACAATGGTGATTCCGGCAACGTGACGCGTGAGAATGCCATTCGCGTGCGGACGCTTCTGAACAAGCAGACGTCTACGGGCGAGGTTGGCGGGTCGGGCATGTATGCCGCGGCGGGGAGCCGGGTGATCACGACGGGTAATGCCACCGCCGACGCCGCGCTGCGGAACGCCGAGACGATGGTGCGAAATGCGGGCGGGACGTTTACGCGTGGCACGGGCTCGAGCAGTTCGTACTCCATCTCGCTCAACGGCAACACCGGGACGATCGCGGTGTCGGGCGTGAACGCGACGGGCCGGTTGACGATCGGCGGCGTGCAGACGAACTATGCCGTGAATCTGGCCAACTCCTCTGAGGTCGTCAACGCCTGGGGGGGGAACTCGACGACGCAGGGCGTGACGCGGACGACGATGAACGCGTTGTTCGGCCGGACGGCCAGTGCGGCTGTGGCGCCGTGAGTGTGATGTGACATGTGATCTGACCGCCGCCCGGCATGCCTCCGCCGGGCGGCGGTTGTTTTTGGTGGGCAGGTTGGAAACCTGCCCCACGCGACGAGGTACGATCGGGATATGGAATGGGGCCCGATACTTGCGGCGCTGGTGGTGGTGCTCTCGACGCTCGTCGGGATGGGGCTGGCGGTGTTGACGCTGCCTGGGGTGTGGGTGATGCTGCTGGTGGCGGCGCTGGTGAAGTGGTTGTGGGTGGCGGATTTGATCAGCGTGTGGACGCTGGTGGCGGGGGTGGTGTTGGCGGTGATTGGGGAGGTGGTGGAGGGGGCGCTCAGCGCGGCGGGGGCGGCGAAGTTTGGCTCAAGCCGCGCGGGGGCGGTGGCGTCGATCGGTGGTGGGTTGCTGGGCGCGCTGATCGGGACGTTTGTGATCCCGGTGCCGATCGTCGGGACGCTGGTGGGCGCGGTGGCGGGGGCAGCAGCGGCGACGTTTGGCGTCGAGGCGTATTACAAGAAGCGGCCCGAGGCCGAGGCGGCGCGGGCGGCAGGGGGTGCGGCGATCGGACGCGTGGCGGCGACGGTGATCAAGCTCGGCGTCGCGGGGATCGTGGCGATCTTGCTGATCGCGGCGGTGTGCGTGAGGGGGATGTAGGAAGCGCCAAATGGCCAAATGGCCAAATCACCACATGGCCAAATGAGATGGTGTGGGAGACTATTGGTGTGGGGCGCGCCGGTGTTGGTGCGCGGGTTAGGGGTTGCTGGGGGTGGGCGGAGTGGTTGTGGCGGGCGTGGTGGGTGTTGTGGGGGTGGGGGGGATGAGGGAGATGATTTTGCCGCTGGGTGTGCGGAAGGCGATGTTTTGGATCATGCCGTTGATGGTGGACTTGCCGAAGGCGACGTCGCCGATGCGTTGCGGGTCGACGGTGAGTTCCATCTGGGCGATGCCGTTGGCGAACTTGGCGGGGAAGTCGTAGGTGATGGTGAGGTCGCCAGGCTTGACGGGGCGCTGCTGGAACTGGAAGCCCTGCTCGGGGAGGCCCTGGAAGGCGCCCATCTCGGCGGTGACTTCGGCCCAGAAGCGTTTGGTCTGGCCCTGGGCGTCGGCGGGGAGGACTTTGGGATCGAGCAGGGCCTGGAAGCCGTCGAGCTGGCCTTGCTCGAGCTGGGTGAAGGCGGTCTTCATCGGCGTGATGATGTTGGTGTTGACGTTCTTGATCACCTGCACGGCGCCGATGAGCACGGCGACCTGGATGGCGGTGACGAGCAGGCCGATGACGATGCCGGCGAAGGCGAGCATGCGACCGCATTTGCGGCCGTTGGAGGAACTGATGCGGACGATGGAGATCGCGCCGAAGAGCGTGGCGAGGATGCCGGCACCGGGGATGCAGCAGATGAGGCTCTTGACCAGCGAGGCGATGGCCGAGAGGCTGGTGCGCGGCGCCTCGATGATGCTGGAGGTGTTGAAGGCGTCGGGGCTGTAGGGGTTCTGGCTCATGTTCTGGCTCATGGGTAAGGTTAGAGGGGGTGCGGGGGTGAGTGGAGAGGCGTGGGGCTTCAGGCTTCAGGGCGATGCACCCTCATCCGCCGGCGGGCG
>JALOQT010000179.1 GCA_025453375.1 Phycisphaerales bacterium
CCTCGGCGGCAAGTTCAACGTCAAGCCCGCCGAAGCCCCGGGCAACAGCCAGGCCACTCGTGCCAAGGCCGAAGCCGCCCTGGAAGGCAAAATCCTCGCCAAGGCCCGCGCCGCCCTCCGCGGGGCGTGATGACATCCACACGGCCCACGCCGCCCCTTCCCACGCAGGCCGGCACTCACCCGAGCGTCACCCCCATTCCCACCCCCCCGCGCCTACCATCTCTGCCCGGCGCGGCGCAGGTCGCCAGACCCTGCCAGACTGGTTTTTATTCGGATACGGTGCATGCTCAACGCGATCGTCAATATCTTCAAAGTCCCCGAGCTTCGCAACAAGGTGATCTTCACCATCGCGATGCTGATCGTCTATCGACTCGGGCACGCCATCCCGCTGCCGGGCGTCAACGCTGAGCGGCTCCGCGAAATCGCCCAGCAAGCCTCGCAGGACGGCGACAACATCTTCGCCCGTGCCACCCAGGCCGTGGCCATGTTCTCCGGCGGGTCGCTCAGCCACTCGACGATTTTCGGCCTGGGCGTCATGCCCTACATCACCGCCAGCATCATCTTCCAGTTGCTCTCGACGGTCTACCCCAAGCTCAAGAAGATCCAGGAAGAAGGCCCCACCGGCCGCCAGAAGGTCATGGAGTGGACCCGCTACGCGACGGTCATCCTCAGCATCATTCAGGGCGTCGGCTGGCTCTCCTACATCCGCTCCCAGGGCTTGCTCTACCCGGGTATCACCGACACCATCGGCTGGTGGGTCATGGGCGTCACCCTGCTCACCGCCGGCACCGTCTTCCTGATGTGGCTCGGCGAGCAGATCGATAAGTTCGGCATCGGCAACGGCGTCTCAATGATCATCGCCGCCGGCATCCTCGTCGGCATGCCCGGCGCGGTCAAATACGTCTACGACAACTACCAGCCAGGCGTCGAAGGCAAGATCGCCCCCGTCGGCGTCGCCTTCATCGTCGTCGGCTTTGTCATCGTCATCGCCGGCTCGGTCCTCCTGACCATCGCCCAGCGCCGCATCCCCATCCAGATGGCCAAGCACAGCCGCAGCCAGCAGGCTCAGGCGGGCGGCGGCCGCAACGTCGTCGGCGGCGAACGCTCCTTCCTCCCCCTGAAGGTCAACCACTCCGGCGTCATGCCCGTGGTCTTTGCCAGCAGCCTGATGATCTTCCCGTCGATCCTCTTCGGGATGCTCGCCCAGCCCCTGCAGAACATGGAACTGTCCTCAACCTGGTCCTGGGCCGCCCCAGTGACCCAGTGGCTGACCGACAACTTCCAGATGGGCCGCTTCCCCTACATCATCGGCGAGGTCATCCTCATCTACTTCTTTGCCTACTTCTGGATCACCATCCAGTTCAGCCCAGAGGACATGAGCAAGCAGCTCCGCGACACCGGTTCATTCATCCCGGGCATCCGCCCCGGCCCGCGCACGGCTGAATACCTCGAAACCGTCATGGGCCGCATCACCTACGTCGGCGCCGCCTTCCTGGCCATCATCGCCATCCTCCCGATGGTCATCTCCTCCTACTTCAACATCCCCTTCCAGGTCAGCCAGTTCCTCGGCGGCACCGGCCTGCTGATCGTCGTCAGCGTCGTGCTGGACTTCATGCAGCGCGTCGAGGCCAACTTGCTGATGCGCAACTACGAAGGATTCCTCGGTGCACAGGGCTCCGACGGCGGCCCACGCCTCCGCAGCCGCTTCGCCACCAACGAGTAACTTCCCAGTCCACAGTCCCCCCCTCCGATCCCTCTCGCTCAGAAACACCAGTCCCCGCTATGCCCAAAGACGACGACAAACTGACCATGGAAGCCGAAGTCGTGGAGAGCCTCCCCAACGCGATGTTCCGCGTCAAGCTCCCCAACAACGTCACGGTGCTCGGCTACGTCTCGGGCAAGATGCGCATGAACTACATCAAAATCCTCCCCGGTGATCGCGTCACCGTCGAGATGTCCCCCTACGACCTGACCAAGGCTCGCATCACCTTCCGCCACTGAGCAGTGCCACCCACGCCCACCGACGTGGTCCGATAGGCCCCGCCGACTCTACAACCCGCAGGGTCGCTCACGCACATACCTCACACCAGGAGGGCAACGTGCAGCAAGCCGCCCGCCGTTCCGATCCACAATGCGTCGTTCTCACAAGAACGCGCGACCATGGATCAGACTTCGCTGCATTACGTGCTGTTTGTCACCATCCTGGTTGCCGGGCTCGTGGTCGGCCATATCTGGATGCGCAATCGTGCGGACCTCGCCGGCCAGCGGCGCGGCTTGCCGTGGACCGTCTGGGCCATCGTCTGCGCCATGGGCATCGCCGGCATCCTCGCCTCCGACCAGCGCACGCACTATGAGCGTCAGCGCATCGCCGGCTTCCTCAGCGGCCTGGCTCCGACCTACGCCCGCGAGATGCTCGAAGCCGGCCTCGAACACATCACCCTCGACACCCCGCCCGACGACCCGACCTACTTGCACCTCATCGAACTGCAGAAGCGCTGGCAGGAAATCAACCCCACGATCGCCGACATCTACACCTTCATCCTCGATGACCAGAAACGCACACGCCTGCTGGTCGACAGCGAGACCGACTACGACCGCAACGGCCAATACGAAGGCGAACGCGAAGCCCGCACCGCCATCGGCGAGATCTACGACGAAGCCTGGCCCCTGCTGGTCAACACCTTCAACGGCGGCCGCGGCGGCTTCGAGGAAGAACCCGTCACCGATCGCTGGGGCACGTGGGTCTCCTCCTGCTATCCGATCAAGAACGAGCAGGGCAAGCTCATCGGCGTGCTGGGCGTGGACTTTCCGGCCAGTCAGTTCGTCGCCGCCCAGCAGGGTGCGACGCTCTTCGTCCTGGGCGTCACCGCCTCGCTGGCGCTGCTGACCATCGCCGTCGCCGCCATCGCCCGCTCCGGCGCCGCCGCTCTGGCCCGCGAGCGCGAGCTTGGCGAGGCCCGGCGTCAGACCGCCGAAGCCGCTCTCGCCGGCAGCCGCGCCAAGAGCGCCTTCATGGCTCACATGAGCCACGAAATCCGCACGCCCGTCGCCGCGATCGTCGGCTACGCCGACCTGCTGGGCTCCACCGCCGTCAGCCCCAGCGAGCAGCAGGAGCACCTGGGCACCATCGCCCGCAACGGCCAGCACCTGCTGACGGTCATCAACGACATCCTGGACCTCTCGGCGATCGACGCCGGCAAACTGACCGTCCACCCCGAACCGATCGACCCGATCGCCCTGGTCAGCGAAGTCGGCGCGCTGCTGGACGTCCGCTGCCGCGCCAAGGACCTCGAACTGCTCTACGACCTGCGCTGGCCGATCCCGGCGACCATCGACGCCGATCCCGTCCGCCTCCGCCAGATTCTTGTCAACCTCGTCGGCAACGCCGTGAAGTTCACACCCAGCGGCAGCGTCACCATCAGCCTCGGCGCCGACCTCATCGGCCGCGTGCTGATCTCCATCACCGACACGGGCGTCGGCATCCGCCCTGACCAGGTCGGCCAGCTCTTCCAGCCCTTCGTGCAGGGTGACGCGGGCATGGACCGCCGCTTCGGCGGCACCGGCCTGGGCCTGACCATCTCCCGCCGCCTCGCCCAGGCCATGGGTGGCGACATCACCGTCACCAGCACGCTGGGCGTGGGCAGCACCTTCACCGTCGTGCTGCCGATCCGCCCCGGCACGCCCCTGCTGCAAGCCGCCGATCTGACGCGCCCGCTCGATGCCGACATCCCCCGGCCTGCACTGCCGCACACGTCCCATCAACTCGACCGTGCCATCGCCGAGACTTCCGCGGCGTCGAGCTCGCCCGCAACACCCAGTTCAGTCCCCCAACCCGAGGCTACTTCCAATGCCGCACACGACACCGCAGCCGGCCCGCGCGTGGTGCTCGCCGAGGACGGCGTGGACAATCGCCGCCTGTTGACCTTTCACCTCAAGCGCCTCGGCGCCCAGGTGCACATCGCCTGCGACGGTCGCGAAGCCGTCAAAGTCATCACCGACCTGCACGCCGCGGGCACACCGGCCGACATCGTGCTGATGGACATGCAGATGCCCGAGCTCGACGGCTACGCCGCGACGCAGCACCTCCGCAC
>JALOQT010000180.1 GCA_025453375.1 Phycisphaerales bacterium
GAGCGTGATGCCCAGGGCGTGGCGCGCGTCCTGCTATGTGTGGCGAGGAAGCACACAGACTCGGATGGGAAGAGCGGGTATGCGTTTTTGCCGGGCGGGCATGTGGAGTTTGGTGAGTCGGCACCAGAGAGTTTGGCGCGGGAGATGCTCGAGGAATGCGGCGTATCGGTGCGGGTGGGGGCGCTGGTGCTGAGCCATGAGGCGACGTTTGCCGCCAAGCGGGAGCATCATGAGGTGAACCTGGTGTTTGCGATGAAACGCACCGGTGGGGCGGCGGCGCGGCGGGCAGCGATTTCGTCGCGCGAGGATCACATTGAGTTTCGATGGGTCAGCAAGGCGGAACTGCGCCGCACGAGGCTGCTGCCGCCGGAGTGCAAGATGTGGCTGATCAAGCAGTTTGACGCGCTGGCCAATGGGCAGGCGGCGGGCGGTGCGTGGCTGTCGGGCGTGGGGCGGAGGGGCTAGGAAGCGGGCGATGGGTCTCCCTTCTCACGGGGCTGCGTCGGTCGATTCGTCGCTACACTCGGGCGTATGGCGACTGATGTGCATGGGCTGCCGATCTTGATTACAGGCGTGGCGGGGTTTATTGGCAGCCATGTTGCCGCGGCGTTGCTGGCGCGGGGGCAGGCGGTGGTAGGTGTGGACAACTTTGATCAGTTCTACTCGCGCCAGCGCAAGGAGGCCAACCTGGCGCGCGTGCGGGCGGCGACGGCGAGTGGTGCGGAGTTCTCATTTCACGAGATGGATCTGACGGATCGCCCGGCGGTGGCAGGCCTGTTTTGCCAGCGATTTGCCGGCGTGATTCATCTGGCGGCCAAGGCCAATCCGCGCGTCAGTGTTGGCGATCCGATTGGCTATGTGCACGCGAATGTGTATGCGACGGCGATCGTGCTGGAGCACGCGCGGCAGCAGTTTGCACTCGATGCAGGCGTGTGCAGCCGCGTGGTGGTGGCCAGCAGCAGCAGTGTGTATGGCAACTGCCCGACGCCGCCGTTTCATGAGGGGCTGGATGTCACGACGCCGATCAGCCCGTATGCCGCGACGAAGCAGGCGTGCGAGGTGATGGGATACACGCATTGGCATCTGCATCGCCAGCCGGTGGCGATGCTGCGGTTTTTCACGGTCTACGGGCCTTGCCAGCGGCCGGACCTCGGCGTGTCGCTGTTCATCGATCGCATCAGCACGGGCACGCCGATCACGCTCTTTGGCGACGGCACGATGGCGCGGGACTGCACGTACATCGACGACGTGGTGTCGGGCATTCTCGCGGCGTATGACCGGATCCCGGCGCATGGCTATCGCGTGTGGAACCTGGGCAACTCGACGCCGATTTCCGTGAACGAAATGCTGGCGACGGTGGCGAGGGTCGTCGGCAAGGCGCCGGTGCTGGTGCCGGGCAAGGTGCAGCCGGGCGATGTGCAGTTGACGTATGCGGACCTGACGCGCAGCCGCGCTGAGCTGGGGTATGAGCCGAAGACCGCCTTCGAGGCGGGCGTGCGGAAGCAGGTGGCGTGGTACCTGGAGGAGCGGCGATAGAAGTTGGGCAATTGGGGAGTGGGCAGTTGGGAATCGGCAATCGGCGCGTTCGTTATATCTTCGGACTCCTCGGCCCTCGGCCCTTCTTTCTCGTCACTCATCACTCCTCACTCACAGATGGCTTACGACGCTTGGATGCCGCGGCTGGGTTGGTCGATCGATCTGCGAGTGCCGCGGGTGATTGGGATTGTCAACTGCACGCCGGACTCCTTTTCCGACGGCGGGGAGTTGGCGACGGTCGAGGCCGCGGTGGCGCGGGCGGAGGAGATGATCGCCGCCGGGGCGATCGGCGTGGACATCGGGGGTGAGAGCACGCGGCCCGGGGCGCAGAGCGTGGCGGAGGCCGAGCAGATTCGGCGGGTGGTGCCGGTCATCGCGATGCTGCGGGCCAAGCGTGGCGCGCTGGCTGGCGGCGGGCCACTGATCACGGTGGATACGACGCGGGTCGCGGTGGCGCAAGCCGCGCTTGAGGCGGGGGCCGATGGCGTCAACGACGTGTCAGGCGCGACGGATGACGCGGCGATGCTCGACCTCTGCGCCCGCGCCAAGTGCGGCATCATCCTGATGCATCGCGCTCGCCCGCCGGCGGAGGATCGCTACAGCACGGCGTATGTCGGCGGCGCGGCAGGATCGGCCGCCGCGCCGGCGTATGGCGATGTCGTCCATGCGGTCGGTCACTTCCTGGCGAGCCGTGCGCTGGCGGCGCTGCAGGCGGGCATCGCGCTGGAGGCGATCATGCTCGACCCCGGGCTGGGCTTTGGCAAGAGCGTGGCGGACAATCTATCGCTGATCGCGCGCACGGGCGAGCTGACTGAACTGGGGTATCCGATCATGTCAGGCCTGAGCCGCAAGAGCTTCGTCGGCGCACACATGAATCTGCCCGCTGGGCATCAACCTTCGCAGCGACTGGCCGGCACGCTGGACCTGTCAGCACGCCACGCCGCGGCGGGCGCGAGGCTGCTGCGCGTGCATGATGTTCGCGAGCATGTGGAGATGATCAGCGGGTTGGCGGGTCAGTCGCCGGTCTGACTCTCGCGCAGCCGCTTGCGCTCCGCCCGGACGATCTCCAGCCGCTCGGCCAGCACCTTCTCGGCGCCGCGCTGCGTTGGGCGGTAATAAGTCTTGTCAACGCCGAGGTAGTCCTGCGCCGTGATGCCGCCAATGTCGCCGGCGGGGCCGGTGGTCGCGGCGTCGTGGCTGTAGGCATAGCCATCGGCGACGTTGGTGCCCGAGCCGAGCCGCGCGGCTTTCTTGACGCGGCGGTCCTTGATCGCGCCGGGCACGGCGATCGTCCGCCCGCTGCGCACGTCGGCCAGCGCCTCCTCGATGGCGATGTAGCTGGCGTTGCTCTTGCCAGCCAGGGCGAGATAGATCGCACACTGGCTGAGGGTGATGCGGCATTCGGGCATGCCGAGGCGTTCGACGAGTTGCCAGGTGCTCTCGGCCAGCGTGATGGCGCGCGGGTCGGCGTTGCCGATGTCTTCGCTGGCCAGGATCGCCAACCGCCGGGCGATGAAGCGCGGGTCTTCGCCGGCTTCGAGCATGCGTGCGAGCCAATAGACGGCGCTGTCCGGATCGCTGCCGCGGATGCTTTTGATCAGGGCGGAGATGGAGTCGTAGTGCTCGTCGCCGGTGCCGTCGTAGGCGGCGGCCTTCTGCTGGATGCTCTCCTCCGCCGCGGCGCGATCGATGACTATCGCTTGCCCAGCAGGCGACCCAGCCCGCCCAGCCCCCGCATGGGATTGGGCCGCCGGCGCGGCTTGGGCGTCAGACGGCCGGTCTTCTTGTACCGATTGGCCATGTTCAACACGCTGAGCAGTTGACGCAGGACTCGCAAGACGTTGTTCATGCTGGGCACTCCGAACAGCGACATCAAGGGCCGTGAGGGCACGTCGGGCGTCGCCATCGCTCAGGCGTGCCCAGAGGTCGATCGCATCGGGCTGGACGATGAGGTTCAGCGTGCCGAAGCCACGCTGCGGGTCGGCGATGGCGCGGTGCAGCAGGGCGGCGATGTCCGCCTCGCTGAGGGGTTCGAGTTTCAGCAGCGTGCTGCGGCTGACCAGGGCGCTGTTGACGGCGAAGAGCGGGTTTTCCGTCGTGGCGCCGATGAGCGTGATGACGCCGCGTTCGACGTCGCCCAGCAGAGCATCCTGCTGAGAGCGGCTGAAGCGGTGGATTTCGTCCAGGAACAGGATCGTCCGCTGGCCGGAGTCCTCGATGCGGCGCTGGGCGGCGGCGATGATCTCGCGAATCCGCGCGACGCCGACTGACGCGGCGTTTTCACGCTCGACGTGGCGCTTCATCGCCCCGCCGATGACTTCGGCCAGCGTCGTCTTGCCCACACCCGGCGGGCCGAAGAGGATCACACTGCTCAGGCTGTCGGCGGCGATCATCCGGCTTAGCAGTTTGCCCGGCCCGAGCAGATGCTGCTGGCCCAGCACTTCATCAAGCGTCCGCGGACGCATCTTGCGGGCCAATGGCATGACGCCCTCAAGGGCGGCCTGGCGGCGGGATGCGAAGAGGTCGGGCACGAGGGAGGGTAGTGGGAAAGGCG
>JALOQT010000181.1 GCA_025453375.1 Phycisphaerales bacterium
GGAGGCCTTGCCGATCGCGGCGAGGACTTGGCGTTCCTTCTCGGCACTCAGGCCGGCGCGCAGGCGGGCGCGGCGTTTCTCGGGAAGGGTGAGCCACCAGGCTTGAATGTCGCGACAGGTTTCGGCGATGGGGCGCGGCGTGAAGCCCGCGGCATCGGCCTTGGTGCCGATGCGCCGCAGCATCCCGCGTGGGGCGCCGGGAACGTCGGGAATGAAGGCTGGCAGGTCCTGCCACATCGAGACGCCGTTAGCCGCCAGATCATCCCACGGCACCCAGCGGACGGTGGATGGGGCGGCGTTGATCGGCGGCGCGGCGGCGGAGGCGATCGAGGCGGCCAGCACCTGGCCCATCGTCAGCCCGCGCACGCCTAGGGTGTTGAAGGTGCCGCTCTGGCGGGTTTCGGCGAGGTGGACCATGAAGGCGGCCAGATCGCGCGCGTCGACGACTTGCGTGAGCGCCTCGGGGCCGACGGGGGCGAGGATTTCGCTGCCGCGATCGTCCACGCCGCTGAGCATCGCGCGGATCGGCCAGTAACTGAATCGATCGGTGACATCGCGCGGGCCGGCGATGAGGCTCGGGCGGACGACGGCGGCGTTGGGGAGGACTTTGAGCAGTTCGACTTCGCAGCCGCGCTTCATCGGGCCGTACTGCTCGTTGCTGATCGGCGCGTCATCAGGCCACCGCTGGTGCGTCGGGCCGGATTCGTCCTGGTTGGGCGTGTCGTCATCGGTGTAGACGTTGACCGTCGAGACTAGGACGTAGCCGCCGATGGCGGGCTTGAGCAGTTCAGCGGCGCGGCGTGTGTGCAGTGGGACGTAGGCACTGGTGTCCAGCACGCAGTCCCACTTGCGGCCTTTGTCCACCTCGCGCTGGAGGGCGGAGAGATCGCCGAGCCGGTCGCCGCGGAGGGATTCCAGTTCGGGGAAGATCGTCGGGTTGCTCTTGCCGCGGTTGAAGAGGGTGATGCTGTGGCCGCGGGCGCGGAGATGCTCGACGATGTGCGGGCCGAGAAAGATTGTGCCGCCGAGGACGAGGATCGAGAGGGACTTGTCGGCCTTGGCGATGGGGGGGGCGGGGGCGGGGGTGGGAGTGGGAGCGGGAGCGGGGCCTGTCGCGGCTTGCAGTGCGGCGAGGGTTGGGGTGGCCACACGCATGACGCCCCACGATGCCGCCGCGGCGCCGGCGAGGGTCAGGACCTCACGACGGGACCAGGTGGGCGAGGCGGCGGCGGGGGGAGTGGGCGCGGAGGGGGACGTGGCAGCGGGGGCGGAGGCGTCAGTACGCGGGTGGTGGTGGGTCATCACCCGATCGATGCGCCGCCGGGGGTGGGTCGTCACCGTCTGGCATCGGACGGGTGGCAAAGGGGCGAGGCCGATATCCACCGCGAGCATGCCGTCCACTCGTTCCCGTTTGGCCGGTCCATCCCGGCCCACCGGGCGCCTTTGGCGTCATCGCCGCGTGTGCCATTGGCCACCGGGCCGAGGCGGGGCTATCATCGAAGCCTGTCGGCGGCCGCACTTCCCGAGTGCCCAGCCACACGCCGACAGTCCCCGTCCTGCAGGCTGGCCCGACGGCTCGGGGCGTGCAGGACGGTCGCTGGTTCGTGATCGAGGTTCTTTTCCGGGGCGTAGCGCAGCTTGGTAGCGCGTTTGGTTCGGGACCAAAAGGTCGGAGGTTCAAATCCTCTCGCCCCGATTGACGACAACACGCCCGTGAGCGAAGGCTCGCGGGCGTTGTCGTTTCATCAAGACGTGAGACGTGAGACGTGAGACGTCACGCCGAGCGTCCGAGTCGACCTCCCGCCGGTGGATTCCGCTGCGATCATCGCGATGGCATGTCAGCCCGCGTCGGTTCGTCGCCCGACTGAGCGTGCTCAACGCTCTCGGCGGACTGTCCTCCCTACACTCCGCCCCTCTCCGTTTTGCCCCCTCCTTTGCCCACCCACCCGCGCCAGGACACTGCCATGGAAGCCGGTATCGTCGGTCTGCCCAATGTCGGCAAGAGCACGCTCTTTAACGCACTGACCAATGCTGGCGTGCTGGCGGCGAACTATCCGTTTGCCACCATTGAGCCCAACGTCGGCGTCGTGCCGATTCCTGATCCGCGGCTGGAGATCATTCAGTCGTTCATCAAGACGCAGAAGGTCATCCCCGCGGCGCTGCGGCTGGTGGATATTGCCGGCATCGTGCGCGGGGCCAGCACCGGTGAGGGGCTGGGCAACAAGTTCCTCAGCCATATTCGCGAGGTCGATGCGATTCTGCACGTCGTTCGCTGCTTTGCCAACGCGCCGGGCGGGGAAGAGGTCACGCACGTTGATGGTCAGGTCGATCCGATCCGCGATATCGAGACGATCGAGACTGAACTGATCCTCGCCGACTTGCAGACTATCGAGACGGCGCTGCCCAAGGCCGAGCGGGCGGCCAAGAGCGGCGAGAAGGAAGCGATCGCCCGCCACAGCGTGCTCAAGAAGCTCGCGCCGGTGCTCAACGATGGCAAGCCCGCACGCGGGGTCATCAGCCAGATCATCGACGCCGAGGAGGCCAAGGTCGTCAAGAGCCTCGGCATGCTCAGCGCCAAGCGCGTGCTGTATGTCGCCAACGTCGACGAGACCGATCCGCACGGCCAGGGTGAACTGGCGATGAAGGTCCGTGCTCGGGCCAAGGAAGAGGGCATGCAGGTCGTGCCCGTCTGCGCGAAGATCGAGGCGGAACTGTCCAGCCTGTCAGACAGCGAGAAGCGCGAAATGCTCGCGGCCTATGGCATGGATGAGCCGGCGCTGGCCGCGCTGGCCCGCGCGGCGTACACGCTGCTGGGCTTGCAGTCGTACTACACCGCCGGCGAGAAGGAAGTCCGCGCGTGGACGATCCCCGTCGGCGCGACGGCCCCGCAAGCCGCAGGCGTGATCCACACGGACTTTGAACGCGGGTTCATCCGGGCGGAAATCTACTCCGTCGCCGACTTGCAGCAGTTCAAGAGCGAGAAGGCGATCAAGGAAGCCGGCAAGATGCGCATCGAAGGCAAGGCGTATGTGATGCAGGATGCGGATGTGTGTCACTTCCTGTTTAACACGTGAGCGAGCGCTCAGCGCGTAGGGCGAAATCGCCAAATTCCAAATGGCCAAATGGCCACATCAAGGCGTGCGATTCTGGCACTGAAAGCAGTGGGGGGCGGCACGCGGCTCTCGGGCCGATTCCCGAGTGCCGATTCCCGATTCCCCACTCTGCTCCTCCCCGCTCCGCCCGTCTTGACACCTCCCACGCCCTCGATACCCTCGCTTCATGCGTTACCGCTGCACGTTGCTTCGCGCTGGGGAGTTTCGGCTGGATGCTGGGAGCATGTTCGGGCTGATCCCGAGGGTGGTCTGGAGCCGCGCGGTGACGACCGATGATCGCAACCGCGTGACGCTGCAGCACAACTGTCTGCTGCTCGAGCGGCTTGACGAGGTGGCCCCCAACACTACGGCACCTTCCGCCGTAGCGCCGCGGTTCGTGCTCCTGGAAGCGGGCACGGGTGACAAGCTTGATGACAAGAGCCGCGAACTGTTTGCGATGGAGGATCGCTCGGTGCATGCGGCGCTGGCGGCCGTCGGCCGCGCGGCTGAGGAGATCGGCGCGGTCATCCCCAGCCACCTGCACTTTGACCACGCCGGCGGCCTGACGCGCCGCTGCCGCGCGGGTGAAACGCCCGACTGGACCGGCCCCGCATCAAGCTTCGGCGCGCCGCGGCCGGATGCAGGCGTGAAGATCACCTTTCCCAACGCGACGGTCATCACCCAGAAGCGAGAGTGGCTCGACGCCATCGCCGCGGGCAACGGCCGCAGCGTCATGACGCGGACGTATTTCGAGGATCACCTGCTGCCCTACGCGACAGTGGCGAAGGACAAGTTGCGGCTGGTCGAAAGCCCGCCGCCGTTTGCCCCCGGCGCGGTGGTCATCCGCAACCAGATGCCCGCGATCCCGCAGGAGGCACGCGAGACGCAGGTGCTGCCGGGCGTCTTCGTGTTTCTGGTGCCGGGGCACACCTGGGGCCAGCAGGCGACGCGATTCACCGACGAGCGTGGCCGCACGATCGTCTTCACGCCCGAC
>JALOQT010000182.1 GCA_025453375.1 Phycisphaerales bacterium
GCGAGACCGACATCGTCGGCCCTCCTGTCCACGAGTATCGCGCAAATGCCGACGACACCACCCCCTCCGGCCGCACACCGGCGAAGAAATCACCACCACCAACAGCGGAGAACCCGCCCGCGGCGGCGAGTTCACCGTTCTGAAGCATCAGCAGTGATCGGACACCCATCCCTGCTCCGCCGCCAAGTTCGCTCCAGCGCTGCCCGTCCCACACGGCAACATTCGCAGCGGTTGCTAACGCCTGACCAGCACTGGTCACCGACCGGAAGAACCCACCGATAATCACCTCGCCGCCAGGCCCCTCAGCCACACTGAGCAGCAACGGCTCAGAAACCGAATTGACCCCGGGCGAAAACTGCGTGCCTGCGCCCACGGCTGACCAGTTGGTGCCATCCCACACCGCAACGCCCAACGCCTGCGCATCGCCCGCGCGAGAGAACTCACCGACAATCGCCAGCCGCCCGTCGCGCAGCCACGTCATCGCATTGACCGCACCCGCCCCACTCTCTCCCCGCCGAACGCCTGACCCAAGCCCTCGCCACGTCTGCCCGTCCCACCGCGCGATCCCGTTGACGATGACGCCATCGATTTGCGCGAAATCCCCACCGACATAGAGCTGCCCATCGGGCCCGATCGTCAAGCTCAACGCACCACGACTCAGCAGAGACTGACTCGGCCCCAGGCTCGCCAGCGGCGACCACGCAACCTGATTCCACCGGTATAGCACATGCCCGGGCAGCTGCCCCGCCACGAAGATCTCGACATTCGCGACAATATCTCCATTGGGCAGTTCTGCCGCCGCCGTCACCAGCCCCGGCGTGCCGAAGAACAGTGACGTACGCTGCGCATCGGTCCACGGCGCGAGCGTGTCGGAGGTCAATCGGCCGACTGACACATACCCAAACCCCAGCACCGCGCCATTTCGCAGCGAGGTCAGGCTCGTGAGCGGCCCGTCAAACTCCATGTCGATCATCAGATTCGTGCGCGTGTTGCTCCATCGAGATCCATTCCATCGAGCCATCAGCGCGACAGACTCACCACCGATCTGTGCGATGTCTCCGCCGACAACCACCTGTCCATCGCTGCGCTGCGTCATCGCAAAGATTTCGGCGAAGCTCGACTTCTCCGAAGCCGTGCCCTCTGAGACTCGTTGCCATTGCCCGTTGCGGAGGCGGGCGATGTTTCGCACGCTGACATTATCCACGCGGCCCAGCCAGCCATGCAGCATCACGTCTTGACTGGAGATCGCCGCGATGCCCAGCGGCCCAAAGGTTTGAAACGAACCCCCGAAGCCCGTTCGCGTGTTGAACGGCCGAATCAGCACCCACGCCCCTCCCTCCCACCGAAGCAGTGTGAAGCCCCATGACTGACGTACCAGCGCCACCAGTGTTCCATCGGGCGCAACGGCCAGACTCATCACATCTTCCTGTGGCTGCAAACCAGCCAGCGCAGACCACCCCCCCCCATCCCACCACGCCCCAGTCGTCGCCATCACGCCGCCCACGCTCGTAAACCACCCACCCACCACCACCTCACCACTCGGCAAGGCAACCGTCGAGTTGATCTGCGCCGAGGTGTTCAAGACGTTCGTCGGGCCAGATGTCAGCCCACCGAGGCTCTGCCATGCCGTGCCCGTCCATCTCGCTACAGCGCCGAGGCTCACACCCGCACTCGACAGGTTCCCATACATTCCCGACGCAACGATTTCGCCCCCGCCGCGCGCCACCACACGCGAGGGCGACAATCCCCCACCCACACTTCGCCAAGTCGTGCCGTCCCATCGTGCGATACCGACGAGACTGCCCGTCACACCACTCACACCATCAAACCACCCCGATACGACGACTTCACCATTGCCCATCGCAGCGATGCTGCTCACCGACGCCTTGGATGCATCACCAAAGACAAACACCGCCCCCGCCCCCCCGACCGGCTCCCACGCCGTCCCGCTCCATCGAAGCACCTGCGGTCCGTCGTTCATACCGCTCACGCGGTTGGTCCCGGCATACAGCGACCCATCCGCCCCCGCCGCCAGCGTGCTGGCCCCGACCAGCCGCCCAAGCGGCGACCACTGCCCCGTCGCCACATCCATCACCGCCACGCCCGGCGCAATCACATCACCAACCACCGAGAACGACCCCGCCACCACCACCTTCAGCCCCTGCGGCCCCGGCCCATCGGGGTCCCACAACGTGCTGGCATTCACAATCGAATCCGCCCCCGCCACTGGCTCACCCGCCAGCCACCCAGGCCCACATCCACCCCCACCACCCACACCACCCTGCCCCAGCCCCACCGGCGCAAGTGCGCACCACGCCACCAGCCCCAAGCACGAACGTAGCGACTTCGTCATGTCTCACCCATCGGGCAAGCCCCGCACAATCCCACACGTTTTCAAGTGAATCCGACTTCACGCTCAACTCCGCACACCCGCCTCCCTCCACCCCCGCCTCCCCCGCCGCCGCCGCCCGATTCCACGCCCACTTCCACTGACCCTCGCCCCCCCACGCGTCGATAAACTCCCCCATGGCCAGACTCGACGCCCTCACTGCCGGCGAATCACACGGACCGGCGCTCGTCAGCATCGTCTCGGGCATGCCCGCCGGCGTGCCGATCGATCTCGACCTGCTCAACGCCGAACTCCGCCGTCGCCAGGCCGGCTACGGCCGTGGTGGCCGCCAGCGCCTTGAGACCGACAGCGCCACGATCCTCACCGGCGTCCGCCGAAGTCACAGCACCGGCGCGCCCATCACCCTGCACATCCCCAATCGCGACAGCCGCCTCGATGACCTGACCAGGACCCCGCCGATCCACACCCCGCGCCCCGGCCACGCCGATCTGGCCGGCAGCATCAAGTACCTCACCACCGATTGTCGCGACACGCTCGAACGCGCCAGCGCTCGCGAGACTGCCAGCCGCGTCGCCTGCGGCGCGCTGGCGCGCAGCCTCCTGGCCCCCTTGGGTATCGAAGTCTTCGCCTTCGTCCGCAGCATCCACCAGGCCCGCACCGACATCGCCATCACCGAGGCCAACTGGAAGTCCCTCCTCCCAACGCGAGACGCCAGCGACACCTTCTGCCCCGACCCCGCCGCCACCGCCAAGCAGGTTGACGCCATTCACGCCGCCAAGGTCGACAAGACCACCGTCGGCGGCATCATCGAAGCCCACGTCTTCGGCCTCCCGCCAGGCCTGGGCAGCACGATGCACTGGTTCGACAAACTCGACGCCCGCCTCGCCTGCGCCGTCATGGGCATCCAGGCCATCAAGGGCGTGCAGATCGGCCTGGGCTTCGACGCCACCACCCGCTTCGGCCACGAAGTCCACGACCCCATCACCTTCGACCCCGCCCGCCGTAATGACCACACCCTTGGCTACATCCGCCCGACCAACAACGCCGGCGGCACCGAAGGCGGCATGACCAACGGCGCACCCCTGGTCATCCAAGCCGCCATGAAGCCCATCAGCACGCTTCTCCGTGGCATGCCCAGCGTGGACCTGACCACCAACACCGCCGCTCCCAGCGCCTACGAACGCTCAGACGTCGCCGCCGTCGCCGCCGCAAGCGTCGTGCTGGAAAATGTCGTCGCCTTCGAGGTCTGCCGCGCACTGCGCGAAAAGTTCGGCGGCGACTCGCTCCGCGAAGTCCTCGCCCAGCGCGACACCTACCTCACCCTCGCCCGCACACTGCCGACGCAGCAGGCCGACATCACTTAAACAGCTTGACCTGCTCCAGCGCCGTCCCCAGCGCCTTGCCCATCAGGCTGTCGTTCTGGATTCGACTCGACTGGCCGAGGAATGACGAGTTGGCCGAGTTGATCTTCGGCCCAAACGCCTTGAGCAGGTTCGCCCGGTCCGCGCCGCTCGTCGATGCGAGGGTCGAATACGCCTCGCCAACCTGATTGATCGTCGGCTGAATCTTCTCGACGAGCTTCAGTGCATCTTGCCACCCCTTCACGCCCGACAGCATCGACGTCAGGCTCCCCAGCCCGCCGACGTAGCTGTTCGCCGCGTCCTTGACCAGGGGCGACAGCAGGCTCATCGCATCCGGCTGCCCCATCAGC
>JALOQT010000183.1 GCA_025453375.1 Phycisphaerales bacterium
ACCCCCCCCGGCCGCCCGCTCATCCGCCAGCGCCCGGCGCACGCTCGCCCGCAGCCCCGGCTCCAGACTCTCATCACTATCCAAGTGCAAGACCCACCCGCGCGTGCACAGGTCCATCGCCCGCTGCTTCGTCCGCACGTGCCCCTGCCACGCCTCGCGATAGACCCGCGCGCCATACCGCTCCAACATCGCGATCGTCCCATCCGTCGAGCCACTATCGACCGCGACGATCTCCCCCGCCAGGCCATGGACGCTCCGCAGCGTCCGCTCGATCGTCGCTTCGTTGTTCTTGCAGACGATCGACACCGACAGGTGCGCCAGCACCGGCCCATCACCGCTCACACTGCCCGCATCGCGCTCCTGCACGCCTTGAGTCTATCGTCCCGCGTGGCGACCCACCAGTCCCAGTCCCGGACCCAACCTCCGTCCCATGTCGCGCCCGTCGCGCCCATCCTGCGCTGGCACGATCCCGCACTGCCTCGCCCCCTTGCTCAGGCCCTGGCCGTCGCCTGCGCGAACCCCACCACTTCGCTCGCCGAGTATCAACCCCTCAAGTTCGACAGCGCTTCCGGCCACGCCGTGCACGCCGCCCTCTGGCACGCGCCGGGTGCCTCGGCCACGCCCATCATCATCAAAACCGAGCCCCTCGCCACCGCCACCGCCCGCCTCCGCGCCGCCCTCGGTCTCACCCGCACCGATCGCCAGCTCCGCGGCACCCGCCGCCTCCTCGCCGCCAACATCCCCGCCGCCCCCGCCCTCGCCCTCCTCGACCTGCCCCCCAGCCCCACCCACCCCACCGCTCGCCGCCTGCTGATCCTTCAACGCCTGCCGGGCGAGACCCTCCTGCAACATCTCGCCGACATCCACACCGGCGCGACGCCCCTCTCGCCCCCCAAGCAGCACGACCTGGCCCGGCGTGTCAGCACCCTCTTCGCCGCCCTCGACGCCGCCCGCCTGATCAATCGCGACCCTAAGCCTTCAAACATCCTCATCGACCCCGCGACCCTCGCCCCCGCGTTCATCGACGCCGTCGGCGTCCGCCGCGCCTGGCCACCCCTGCGGACCAGCCACGCCTTCCTCCGCAGCCTCTGCGTCCTCGTCATCGAACCCCGCGGCGTGCATCACCCCGTCCGCCACACCCTCATCGCCCGCTTCCTGCACACCCTCGAACCCAACCCCACCGCCCGCCGCTGGCTCTGGCGCGTCCTGACCAACCACCTCCGCACTCGCCTTCAGCACGACCCGACCCCACGGGTCAATCCGTTGGCGAGATAGGCGTCAGGCGTCAGGCATCAGGCGTCAGCAGATCAGCACCCATGCGGAAGAACGCCCTGATGTAGCGCTGTAGCCCTGCAGCCCTGTAGCCCTGTTACTCTGCAGCATGCCCTCCCGGCCCCTCACCCTGCACCTGCCCGAAGGCGTCATCGCCGCTGGCGGGTTGCTGGTGGCCGCGGCCACACTCGCCCTTGAACCGCTGCTTCGGGGCATGGCCCGCGCGCTAGCGCCCATTACAGGCGACAGCGCCGATGCCGCCGCACCTCTCGCGCTGGCCTCCGTCACGGCGACTGTCTTCGTCCCGCTGCTCATCGCGCTGCTCGCCGTCGCACTGGCGTGGCCCACCGCGTGGTATCTGCGGGCGATCGCGCCCCGCGCTCGAATCGCGGCCTCCGCGCTGCTCATCACGCCCCTGCTCATGCCCATGTACCTCGCCTACGCGGGCTGGGGCCTGGTCATCCGTGGGCCGGGCACCGCGGTCAACCTCTTCCTGGCCCAATGGCCCGACCTGCTCACTGCCCTGGGCCCAATCCTGGCCATTCTCGCCCTGGCCCTCTGGTGCTGGCCCGTGGCGACGTTTGTGCTCGCCCCCTCGGTGCTGGCCACGCCTCAGGATGAGCTTGACGCCCTGACCCTCACCGGCGCGGGCCGACCCGCCCGCGTCGGCCAACACCTGCGCCGCCACAGCGTGCCGATGCTGGCCGCGATCGCCCTGTGCACGCTGCTGATGCTGGGCAGCGTCGTGCCGTTGCATCTGGCGCAGGTGCAGACCCTGGCCATCGCCGTCTGGGCCGAACTGTCCCTCCGCCCGGATGCCGGCGCCGCGTGGCGTGCCAGTCTGCCGCTGCTGGTCCTGGCGATCATCGCCGCACTGCTGATCACCCGCGCACTACGCATCGGGCAGGACGCATCTGCGAGCCCATCTCCACCAGCCCACCCTGTGTCGCTTCGTCGCTGCGTCGCTCCGTCGCTCCTGACCGTCTACTTCCTGGCCACGGTTGGCCCCCTGCTCTGCTTCCTCTGGGCGATTCGCTCATGGCCTGGCATGTTCGCCACGTGGCACGAAACGCTTCCCGCCCTCGCTCAGTCCCTCGCCGTCGGCGTGCTTGTCGCCATCGCCATGGTCGCCCTCGCCCTGGCCGCGATGCGCGCCGCCGAAGCGGGCAACACCCCCGCGCGCCTCGCCCGCATCGCCCTGGCCCTTCTGACCATCACCGCCATCCTGCCGGGCGTGCTTGTCGCCTCCGCCTCGCCCGGCCAGCTCGCCCTGCAGATGCTCGACGTGCTGACCGCCCCACTGCTGGGGCCAGACTTTGCGCTGCTGGGGCGCGATCTGCTGCCGATGGTTCTTGGCCATGTCGCGCGCTTTGGTGTGCTGGCGGTGGGCCTGGGGCTGGTGCTGGGCAGTGCGATGCCGCGCGAGTTGACCTTTGCCCGGCGCGCCCTGGCCGGCCCGCGCCTGTGGCCCTGGCTGCGCACGCTCGGCGCCACGCACGTGCCGCTGGCGCTGGTCAGCCTCTTTTTTGCGAGCATCGCGCTGAGCCTGCACGAGATCGAAGCGACGATCATCCTCCGCCCACCCCTGCCACCGGGCACGCGCCCCATCGCGCAACTCATGCTCGACAGCCTGCACATGAACAGCCTGCAGGAGCTGGCCAGCGTCGGCGTACTGGTCGTGGGGACAACCCTTGTGCTGTCGATCATCGCCGCCACACTCATCATGCGTCTGAACCACCGCAAACAAGGGGGCACCTAAGGCGCATCGCGGGCGCAATCTGCGCCCCACATCCCATCAGTTGCGCAATCTTGCGTCCATCGGCGCATCAAGTGAACCCATCGCGCATCGAATCGTGTATGCTGATGGAGACATGAGGGTCATGGGGCATCGCCGCGCCAAGTTGATCCTGCGTTGCAGTACGACGAGCCTCCTGCTCGTCGCGCTGGCGCTGTCGGCCTGTACGCGCCGCACCGATAAGCCCGCCGCTGACACATCCACCTTCGCCCCAACCTCCACCCCCACCCTCACCCCCGGCACCGCGCTCGGTGGCCCGGGCGTCGGCCCCGGTCGATACACCAAGCCCCGCGCGATCGACACCGATGGCACGCACCTCTACGTCATCGACCGCTCCGGCCGCGTGCAGACCATCGACCCCGAGACCGGCAAGGGTCTGGCCTACTTCAACCTCCCGGAAACCAAAACCGGCTTCCCGACCGGCCTGACAGTCGGCCCATCACCGTTGAACGACGGCACGCAGGCGCTGTGGATCGCCGAGACGCACATGCACCGCGTGACGGTCTATGCCATCCCGCCGGTGGATCGCACGCTCAAACTCCTGCCGCCCAGTGAGCCTCGCATCCTGGCCCGCTTTGGCACCTATGGCCATGGGCCGGGGCAGATGGTCTTTCCGTCGGGTGTTGAGCTGCAACTGGCGGCCGATGGCCGCGCCATCACGCGTCTGTACGTCACTGAGTTTGGCGGCAATGACCGGGTCAACATTTTCACGCCCTCACCCACGCCCGATGCCGACGGGCGGCCGACCTTCACGTGGCTGAGCAGTTTCGGTTTCAGCGCCGCCGCCAGCGAGGCAAAGGCGACCGACATCGCCTTCCAGCGCCCGCAGACGGTGCACATCATCCCCTCGCGCGTGACGGCCCCAAACGTCACGCAGCGGTTGCTGGTCATCGACTCGATCAATCACCGACTGGGCCTGTTCGATCTTGATGGCACGCTGCTGCGCTGGATCGGCACCGAGGGGCAGTTCCTCCACCCGCGCGGACTGACCAT
>JALOQT010000184.1 GCA_025453375.1 Phycisphaerales bacterium
CCTTGCACCCGCCCAGCCCGCCGCCCACGCCCGCAAGCCCGACGGTCATCGCCCCTATCACCAACGCATTCGTGAAGTTCTGCGTCATCCCCACACCCTAACGACCGAGCACCCAACTTACCACCCCCGCACCCCACCGCCACCACCGAAACTGCATACACATCCTCTGCCGCGCAGCGGCATCCACCTCTTGGCCCTCGGCCCTCACCCCTGCGCCCTCTCTTCACACATCCTTGACATTTCGTTCGGTATCGCGTCTACTACTCCCACTGTGCTCCCACTGACCGAAACCGAAATCGCCACCCGTGTCGGCGCTGCCCTGCTCATCGGCGCGCTCGTCGGCATCGAGCGTGAGCGAAAGCACCGCCCAGCAGGCTTCCGCACGATGATCCTCATCAGTCTCGGCTCCTGCGGCTTCGTGCTCATCGGCCGCGAAACCGCCGCCCAGATCGGCACCGCCGCCCTCGCGCAGTTACCCCCCGGCGCGCCCGCACCCGGCCAGGCCGAAATCTCCCGCGTGCTCCAGGGCCTCATCGGCGGCATTGGCTTCCTCGGCGCCGGTGCGGTCATCCAAAACAAAAAAGCCGTCCGCGGCATCACCACCGCCGCCGCCGTCTGGGTCGTCGCCGCCCTCGGCGCCGCCTGCGGCCTCGGCCTCTACACCCTCGTGCTCATCCTCGGCGTCGCCACCCTCTTCACCCTCTTCATCCTCGACTTCGTCGAAAACCGCTACTTCCCCGACCCGGACGACGGCAACGGCTGGTCATCAAAGTCCAAGACCCCGCCGCCCCCTCCACCCACGCCCGATCAACCCACCGACCGCGCCTGAACGCCAGCCGCGCAGCGGCCACCACCCCTCGGCCCTCGGCCCTGTCCCCTCGGCCCTTTCCCCCCGGGCCCTGCTCCTCAGTTCGGCCGATCCTGATCACACTCACCCTTCTGCACATCCCCGCACACAAACGGGCGGCCCACCGTGTAGATCAGGTTCCCACGCGCCGTCGGCGGATGAAACACGCTCGGCACATCATCACCCGCCAGCGCCCACCCATCGCCCGGGCAGTCCACCGCCCACGCATCCATCAAGTGCGGCACCCCCAACGCCATCGCCCGCGCACTATCGCGCAGGAACACCTCGTTGACATCATCGCGCCACCCGCCCGGGACGCGATCATCCAGCCGCAGCACATGCGTCACCACGCCCCAGGCATTCTGCTCGGTGCGGAAGATGCCCCCGCGACGGCGTTCATACGTAAACGTCGGATGCCGGTCATAGCGATACGCCAGCCACTCCTCGCTCGGCCGAGTCTCGCCCTGATGCAGTGACAGTGTCGGCGGCATCCCGTTCCCGCTCACCGCCCGCGCATACACCCACCGCCGCACCGCCCGGCACGCATACCCACGCTTCAGATACACCGGCAGCGCCTCCGGCCCTGCGCCGAACGTCCCGATCCACCCCTCGCCGCGCCCATCGGCGCCGACGGCCAGTCGCTGCATCTCATTGAGCAAGCGCCCCCCATGCCCGCCACCTTTCAGTTCCGGCAGCACATGCCACAGCGCCAGCCAATAGCTTCGCGGCCGCGGATACGGCGCCATGATCGCCCCGAGGAACCCCACCAGCCGCTCCCCCTCATACGCCCCCAGCACGCTGATCCCCTGCGGAAACGCGCTGCGATCCACCCAGGGCGTGCCATACTGGAAGTCAAACATCCGCTCATCGCGTGCCAGCACGTGGCCCTTGCGCCAGTACTGATCGATGTACGCCCGCAGCACGCCCTTGTCGCGGATCGGCTCGATGCTGCCGGTAAACGCGCCACCCTTGCCCGCCGGCTTGGCCTCCTGCACCGCGCCTGCGGGCTGAATGGTCGTCGAACTCGAGGGGGTCGACGCGGTCGTGGGGGTCGTGCCGCTGGGCTGGGTTGAGTTGGGCTGCATCGTCGATCTCCTTGTTGTTCAGGCACTCACCGCCACACCTTCACACCACCGCCGCCGGCCGAGCCTCGCGCCCCAGCGTCGGCCACACACGCTCCAGTTGCGCGCAATCCACACGCTGCGCCGTCGTGAAGCTCGGCCGATACCCAAGTTCATCCACCAGCCCCCACGTCCACTGATCCGCACGGCCAAACGGAAACGCAATCCCGCGCGCCCGCTGGCCAAACAGCCGGTCCATCGTCACCTTCGCCGCCAGCATGTCCGCACCCTGCCCCTGCAGGTCCAGCGTGGTGTACGCCGCATGGTCAAACCCGTGCGCGCCCAGTTCATGCCCCGCATCCTGCAACGACGCAAGCTGCGCCGCGCTGCAGAACCAATCCCGATGATCCAGCCCGACGCCCCGGTTGATCGTCCGCAAGATCGCCCCCGCCGCGGCTTGGTCCAGCACAAACGCCATGACGTACTTCAGCCACCGCTTGCCGACCACCTCATAGTGATACAGCCGGTTCATCGCCGCTTCATCGATCGTGACCTCGCGCCCCGACGCCGCCAGCGCCCCGCGCACGCGCCGCTCCAGTTCGCCAAATCCCAGTTCCTGCGCCAGCGCATGCAGCAAGTGCTGCACGCACCACCCGCATCGCCCCGCAGGGTCATCGCGGCCGATCGCCGCCTCGTACGCGTCAAAGTCCACCGCTTCCGCCACCGGCCGCATCGGGCAATAAAACACCGCCGGCGCCCGATGCCTCGCCAGCACCGGCGCGGCATACACAAACTGATCCAGCACCCCATCATCAAACGTGATCAGCCCCATCCCCGTCTCGCCCGCCGCCGCCCCCTCGGCAAACTCCTGCGACGACACCAACCGATACCGCGTCTTGACCAGCGCAATCTGGCGATCAAACGCCGCAGGCGTCAACCCGGTGACCCCTTCACTGTTGGCCGGCCGCACGTAGTGATACGTCAGCACCAAGTTGCCATCGCCCCCCGCTGCGGTGCCTGCCCCCCCCACCCCGCTCTGGCTGTCTCGGCCGACGCTACCCATCCGGGCAATATCGACGCCATCCCAGCAAAAACCCCAAAAGCCCGCGGACTATCCAGTGGGCAGATCATCCAGCCACCGCCGCACGCCGACACGCGTCCATCGGCACAAACAAAACGACCCCGATCACCGGGGTCGTGCGTGCACAGCCTTGCTGCTTATCCGCGCGAGCGATTCACCGCCGGCGCCGCGACGCCACCAACCCGCCCAGGCCCAGCAGCGCTGCCGCGCCCGGCGTCGGGATCAGATCGAGGCTCACCGCGCCAGCGTCGTTATCCACCGTGAACCGCAGGAACCCCTGCACCCGGACGCCGTCACCAGCCGGGACAACGTGAATCGCCGGGCCACCCGGAAACGCAAGATTCGCCACACCCTGGCCCGCAAACCCCGCCCCACCGAAGTTCATCGTTTGCTGCGGCTGCACCACCTGCCCGGTCAAAATCGAGACGTAGTTGATCTCCGCCTCAAACTGCCCGAACGAGCCCGCTGGGATGTTGTACGTCAACGGATACACCCCGCCGATCGAGCGAAACGTAAACGGCACATTGCCGGGCGGCGTCACAATGTCGATCTGGAAGTTGATCGTCAGCGAGGCCCTCGGCAGCACGCCCTGGGGATCCGTCTGACCAAACCGGCTCGTCTGCGGCACGACAATCACCGTGCCCAGCGGTGCGATACCAGGATTCGGATTGACCGTATTGAACGACACCGACGTCGACCCGACATTGAAGTTCGGCGAGGCCGGCAACGGCTGATTGTCCGTGAAGATGCCCGACGTGATGAAGTTCGGCGAGGCCCACGCCGGCCCACCAGCCGGCCCCCACGCGACCGTCACCGGGCCCGCGGCGTTTCGCCGGTACTCAATGCTCGCGACCGTTGTCGCCGGGTTGATCACACCCTGCCCAAGCGATGCCGCCGCCGTCGCCAGCACCGCCGCCATCGACACCCCGATCGTCATCATGCGTGCCATCGAAATCTCCCTGTGTCAGTCCATCACTCTCTCAACCCAGGGCGCCGCGCACCATGAACACCAGATGCACGAGCCAATACGCCCGAGGCCGCCGCAGCATACCGAGACCCACTCCTAGGC
>JALOQT010000185.1 GCA_025453375.1 Phycisphaerales bacterium
TCCAGGACCTCAATGGCAACGGTGCGCCCGACCAGCCGACGACGGCGACGATCGACGCGGGATATGAGCGGTTCCTGACGGAGAACCAGCCGATCAGTTCGGCGGCGGGGAACAACGGGATCGGCTTCTATCGCCAGACGATCAACACGGCGCTGCTGCCGGACGGGTTCAACTACATCCATTCGATCGCGTATCGGCGCCGGACCGATGGCGGGCCGGCGATCAATGCGGATTTCCGGAAGGTGATCTATGTGGATCGGCTGCCGCCGTCGGTGCAGCTGGTGAGTGATACGAATATCACGACTGGCAACTTCGTCTTCCGCGTGCGGGCGCAGGATGCGCAGGGCAACCCGGATCGCACAGTCAACTCGGTGCACATCATCCCGAATGTGCCGGTCGGGACTGACCCGCTGACGCTGGTGAGCACGAGCAACGCGGCGTCGCAGTTTGACCGCTTTGAGTGGCGCCGCAACGTCGGCAACCTGCCAGCGGGGACCAACTCGGTGACGATCGTCGCATTTGAGGCGACGGGGCGGTCGAGCGTCACGCGGGTGGAGAACATCAGCGTCACGCTCGGCTCGGGCGATGTCAACCTCGATGGCGTGGTGGACATCAACGACCTGTATGCGTCGTGGGTGCTGACGTCGTATCGCGGCGAGGCGGACATGAATCGCAACAACGTTCTGGACATTCAGGACCGCGTGCTGCTGGAGCAGACGATTCGGCGGGCCAACGAGGCGTTCAACATGCTGGGGGGGCAGCGGTAAGGCCGGGGGGGCGGCGGGCACACCGTGGCGCATTGAGCACCGGCGTGTTGGTACGCGCTGTCAATTTGAGCTTCACCGAAGGGCGGCGGGCGAGGACGCCCGCCCCACCGTCTGGCGTTGCCTCAGCGGCTGGGCGTTGCGCTCGGCGCGGGCGTGCTGGAAGGCGACGCGGGTGCTGAGGCTGGCGCGGGAGTCGGGACTTCCGCCTCGCGGAACGCGCGGGCGCGGGTGATGACCAGTTCCTCGGCGGCGCGGCGGCCGAGGGTTGTCTCGGCGCTGGGGGCGAGGTCAAAGTGCCAGCGGACGGTGGTGGTCAGCGTGGCGGGGGCGGCCAGCAGGTCGATGCCGGGCTGCTCGTGGAGCGGAGCCTCGGCCTTCATGCCGGCGGTGATGGGCTCATAGCCATCGAGCACGACGCGGACGTCATAGGTGCCGAAATACTTGAAATCGGCCTCCAGGGGCGTGCGGCCGACTTGCTGGTCGTTGATCCAGACCAGCGCGCCGGATGGCTCGCTGGTGACTTCGATCGTGCGGCGGGAGCAGCCGGTGGCGACCAGTGTGGCCGCGCAGGCAGCAAGCAGCGACGCCCCGCTCAGGGCACGCACCACGTTGGCCGATGCGACACGATGAAGGTGGCTCATGGCCGATGGTACCAACCCGGCGGGGTGGATGCGAGCATCGGTGCGGCGGCTGACGAAGCATCGGCAGGCCGTGTGGGGCCTGCCGATGTGATTGGACGTTGAACATCCGTCGCGGCCACTCAGCGGCGACGGCGCGTCGCCACCAGGCCACCGAGGCCGAGCAGGGCAGCGGCGGCGGGCGTCGGGACGACGGTGACGAGGTCGTAGCGCATTGTGCCGTTGGGCTGATAGGTCTGCGTACCGGTCGGCGGCGTGGCGCGGGCATATTGCGTGCCGCCCGGGGCGAAGATCGTCACCATGCGGAAGCCGAAGTTGGCGTTGTTGGCGACGCCGGCAATGGCCGAGAGATCGACACTGCGGCTATACCAGACGTCACCGCCGAGGGTGGCCTCGAAGACGCCGTCGTTGGCCAGGCTGGTGGTGATAAACGACGTGCCGTCGAGCGTGTACTGGAACTGGATGAAGCGCGAGGCCGAGTTGCTGGCGCGCTGCTCGAAGGTGACGCTCAGCGGGCCGCTGAGGCCGGTGGTCGGCACGAAGAACTGCGGGCCGGCGGTGCCGGAGGCGGCGCCGATGGCGGGATAGGTGGTGGTGTTCCAGCCGTTGTTGCTGGCGTCGGTATCCAGCGGGCTGCCGGTGTTGAAGCCAGCAGTCAGCGACGTGTTGGACAGCGACGCGGCGCTGCCGGCGGGGCCGACAGTGGCGGCGGGGTTGCTGCTGTTCAGCCCGGCGATGCTACCGTTGAACCGCCACTGCGCGACGACCTGGGCCGAGGCGACAGACACACCAGCGCTGACCAGCAGCGCACCGATAGCCAAAGCGTTCTTCATCTCGCTCCTCCTCCTCACTCGTGCAGGTTGCCAACGAGGGCACCCACGCCAGACTGGCGGAATGTGCGGCACCTTGCCGCTGTTGTTCCGGCCTGAAGGGGTCTCTCTCCTCAGGCACGGAAAAGATACACGCGAATGATGGCCAAGGCACGCGCCGAGGCGATGAATGATCGATCAAGGATGTGTTATGGCGATGTGAAGCAGGATCACCAGCACCTGGTTTCCGGTCAGATCTTGCGATCCAGCAGGCGATAGCCGATGGCTTCGGCGACGTGGGGCACGTCCAGCGTGCCGGCGCCCTCAAGGTCGGCGATGGTGCGAGCGACGCGGCGGATCTTGTCATATGCACGGGCACTGAGGCCCAGTTCGGTCATCGCCTGGCCGACGAGCGACTTGGCGGCGTCGGTCATCGGGGCCAGGTCGTCGAGCTTCTTGCCGGGCAGGGCGGCGTTGGCGATGCTCTCACCCTGGCGTGCCGAGGCGCGGGCGCGGGCTTCCAGAACGCGCTGACGCATAACGCTGCTGCTGGTGCCGCGCGGGCCGGCGGCGCCGGCGAGCTGGCCGAAGGGCACGGCGGGTGCTTCGACGTGAATATCGATGCGGTCGATCAGCGGGCCGCTGAGTTTGGAGAGGTACTGGTCCATCGCGCGCCGGCCGACTTCGTTGCGGGGCATGTCGCCCTTGGGCGTCGGGTTCATCGCGGCGACGAGCATGAACCGCGCGGGAAAGCGCGGGGCCGAGTGCGAGCGGGCGATGGTGACGACGTGATCCTCCAGCGGCTGGCGGAGTGTTTCCAGCACGAAGCGGGGGAACTCGGGCAATTCGTCGAGGAAGAGCACGCCGCGGTGGGCGAGGCTGACTTCGCCCGGCCGGGGGACGACGCCGCCGCCGATGATCGCCGCAGCGCTGGCGGTGTGATGCGGGCTGCGAACGGGGCGCGTGCTGACGAGGCCGACGCCCGGCGGGAGCATGCCCGCGGCGGAGTAGATGCGGGTGACTTCGATCGCTTCGTCGGCTGACAGCGGCGGAAGGATGCCAGCAAGGGCCTTGGCCATCATGCTCTTGCCCGTGCCGGCGGGGCCGAGCATGAGGATGTTGTGCGAGCCGGCAGCGGCGATGGTCAGGGCGCGCTTGACGCCCTCCTGCCCGCGCACGTCGGCGAAGTCGATCTCCGCCGTGGCGGCGTGCAGCATCGTGGCGATATCGACCGGCGCGACAGGCTCCGGCGGCAGTTCGCCGTTGATCAGGCCGACGGCCTCGGCGAGTGTGCCGACGGCGAAGACATCGATCCCCGGGACAACCGCGGCTTCGAGCGCGTTGCTGGCCGGGACGATGACGCCGCGAAGGCCGCGAGACTGCGCGAGAGCCGCCATCGCGATGACGCCTTTGACTGGTCGCACACGGCCATCGAGGGCCAGTTCACCGGCGACGAGCCACTGGTTGAGGTCCAGCGTGTCGGAAGTGGTCTGCGAAGGCTTGAGGCTGGTGCTGCTTCCGGCTGTCGGCCCCCCACTCTTGCTGGCGCTGGCGGCTGGGGTGCGGGCGATGGCGACTTTGGCCGGGCCGCGACGGATGACGCCCGAGGCCAGCAGCGCGCCGATGGCGATCGGCAGGTCGTAGATCGGCCCTTCCTTCTTCACGTCTGCCGGGGCGAGGTTCACCAGCACGCGACCTGGGGGCCAGGCGTAGCCGGTGTTGGTCAGCGCGGCTTGCACACGCTCGAGCGATTCCTTCACCGCGGCGTCGGGCAGGCCGACGACGGTGTTCTTGACGATGGCCGTCTCGTCGACATCCAGCTCGCACTCACAG
>JALOQT010000186.1 GCA_025453375.1 Phycisphaerales bacterium
CCCGTGCCCACGTGATCGCGTGGCGCGAGGATCTGGCGCAGCGCGCCGTCAGCGGCCAGACGATCCGCCACCGGCTGGCCGCAATGTCGTCGCTCTCCGAGTACCTGTGCGAGCGCAACGCGGTGACGCACAACACGGTGAAGGGTGTGCGGCGGCCGCCCATGGAGAGCGACGAGGACAAGACCCCGGCGATCGGGGACGATCAGGCGAGCGAGCTGTTGGATGCGCCGAAGGCGGGGTCGCTCAGAGGCGAGCGCGACCGGGCGCCGCTGGCGGTGCTGCTGTACCACGCGCTGCGGCATGACGAGCTGTGCCGGCTGCGGGTGAAGGACGCGCGCCAGGAGCGGCGCGGCGTGGTGCACCTGACGGTGTCGGGCAAAGGCGGCAAGACGCGGTACGTGCCGCTGCACCCGGCCGCGGGCGGGTGTGTGGCGGAGTACCTGGAGGCGGCGGGCCACGGGGGTGATGACGCCGGGCCGTTGTTCCGGCCGCTGCATCACAACCGGGGCGGTGGCCGGGCGAAGGCCCTGACGCCGGACGCGGTCTACAAGATCGTGCGGGGCTACTCGGCGGCGCTGGGCTTCGAGATCGGCGCGCACGCGCTGCGGGCGACGGCGGCGACCAACGCGCTGGACCACCAGGCCGACATCGCCAAGGTGCAGGAGTGGCTGGGCCACGCCAACATCGCCACGACCCGGATCTACGACCGGCGCAAGACGCGGGCGGAGGACAGCCCGACGTTCAAGGTGGTGTACCGATCGACGCCAGCTGGGGGAGACGGAACCGATCGGCGCGGGGCGTTGGCGGCTTGCCACCGATCGGGTACGAGCGGATCAGGCGGGCGCCGTCGCCTTGGCTTTCTTTCGCCGGGATACGAATGCAACAACGCCGAGGCCAGCGAGCATCAACGCCCAGGTACCGGGCTCCGGGACGGGCGACACCGATACGATCTGCACGCCTGCGATCCGCCCCAAGATTGCGGACTCCACCTGCATCGCGAACGACGCTCCGGAGAGACCGCTGAACACCACGTAGTTCGCCGGATGCTGCAGCACCGCAGCCGATCTGGTTGTAGCCGTGGACTGCCGGTAGTCACCCGGGCCAGCAAACGGTGCGGCTGCAGCGCCTGCCGTTCCGCCGAGCCAGTACGTGGTCGAGCCGACCTTAACCGACTGCTGGATGGCCGGATAGCTGATGGCCAGTGGGCTGTAGACGTAGACGTCGTAGGTAGGATATGCAATCTGCGAGAACGTGAAAGTGGCCACCCGCCCACCGCCGCCGGCGGCACTGCCCCACTGGAACGCCTGGGTCATCAGCTGCTCGTCGGGGGTCGCCGTGCCCGCACCCGTGCCCCAGATGTTGAAGGCATTCGACACCGCGAGGTCGACCGTGGTCGTGCTCCCGAGGCTGTCGATCAGATCGGTGGCAGTGGTCGCGCCGACGTTGTTCCAGTTCGATTGGGCCACCACGCCCGCTGACGCCGCGGGGGCGAGCGTGCCGCCGACGTTGTTTGTGAAGTTGATGCCGATGGACTGTCCATGGGCAAGGCCGGCCGCCGAAATCAGGCTCAGGAGGATGGTGGGGAGTTTCATGACATCACTTGTGCTGAGGACCAAGCCGACCGGTGAGATGACGGCTCATCGGGTGGAGTAGCGCAGTCGAGCACCCTGCGATCGGGCACGTGAGCTTCAAGGTGCGGGCCCATTCCCATTTGGGCGGGCTTCGCCCTGATGTTTCCGATCGGCTGCAAGGATCGCTATCCCCAAGATGCGGTAGCACCGGTTGCATGTCTTGGCCATCGAGACCCGTCGATGGAGGGTATGTTCGCTGCCGTTCGGGCGGCGAGCAGATCAAGCGTCTGACCTTCGTGACCCGCAGTGCATTCGCTGCCGTGCAGGCACGGGGTCAGGCACTGCCCCCCGTTGACGCGCACGCAGCCCCGCGGGACTGCGCCGATTCCGATAGCGATCTCTCACGCGGCGTCCCGGTGGGCGGCTGGAGAACTGCCTGCGAGGGGCGACGGCTGCGCCCTCCCCTCACCCGTGCCGGCTGATCGCCCGGGCGCCTGGCGCTGAGGCCGCCGGCAACACCGGTGTGGCGGGTCCGTCGCGAGGTGATCGACCCGCGCCTCCCGCAGTGCCTGATCTCGACCGTTGCCGTTCCTAAGGGGCGCCGCCCCTGACGTGCCGCAAGGGATCTGGCTTCACCCGCCGGGCGGGGTGCCCCAAGGCTTCGGTCGCTGTGTTCCCTGCAGCCCGGGTGATCCCCCTCCCCCCAAAGCCCTTGCGTCTTGCCTCCCCGTTCTCGGCGACGGCCAGAGGCCCCGCACACAGCGCTGTGCTGAGCCTCAAAAGCCGACATCACAGGACACAGACCGTGCAAAAGACCGCTGCCCCCTCCCCCGTATCCTCCATCGCTGCTGCCGTTAGGTGGATGACCTACCGGCAGGCGCAGGAGCTGGGCGCCCAGTTGCGCAAGGGCGAAGCCGGGTCGTTGGTGGTGTTCGCCAACCGGGTGACGCGCACCGAAACCAACGAGCGTGGCGACGACCGCGGTGACGAGGTTCGGCGCGAGATCCTGGTGATGCGGGGCTACACGGTGTTCGACGTCGAGCAGATCGACGGGCTGCCGGAGCGCTTCCGCGCGCCGGTGTCCCCTGCCCCGTCGCCAGCCGGCGCGCCGGGCCCGGTCGACATCGAGCCGCACGCCCTGGGCAAGGCGTTCTCTGCGGCGACGGCATGGCGGCGACCAGGCGTTCTATGCGCCGTCGCGCGATGTCATCCAGCTGCCGCCGATGGTGGCGTTCCGGGATGCGGCGGCGTACGCGGGCTTGAAGGCGCACGAGTTGGTGCACTGGACGGGGCATCCGTCGCGGCTGTCGCGGGCGTTCGGCAAGCGCTTCGGGGACCACGCGTACGCCTTCGAGGAGCTGGTGGCCGAGCTGAGCGCGGCGTACCTCGCGCACTGGCGTCAGGTGCTGCAGCAGGACAAGCGGGCGATCTTCACCGCGGCGACGCAGGCCCAGCGGGCGGTGGACTACCTGCAGGAGCTGCAGGCGGTGGCGCGGGCGGTGGACGAGAAAGACGACGAGGCGCAGGCGCAGGCGCTGGCCGCGTGAGCGTCACGGGGCGGGCCTAGACTGACTGCGGAGCCTCCAGCAGTTGCCCCGCTTCTCCTTTCAAGACCTTGAGCCCGCCCCCGGATGCGCGAGCTTTCCCTCGGCGGCTGCGCCTATGCGCCCCTGCCGTGCGGGCACCGGTGCCCCCCACCCTGCCTGGCGCCGTTTCGGCCGCGCGGTCGCCTGTTCGTTGGCCCAGCGTCCAGTTCGCCCAGCTTCACAGGCTGGGCGGCGTCGGTCGCGCGCTTCGACGCCATGCCAGGTTCGTGTCTTCACCCGCCGGCAGGATGCAGCCCTGTGCCTGGTGAGTCATCGCGCGCGTGGGCTGATCGACTGCGTGCAATGCCGTGCGGGTGCTTTCACGCGATCCACAGAAGTCGCGAGGGGCGGCTGTCGATGGAACGGCACGGGTCACGCAGACAAGACTCCGGAGGGTTTCACCAGTCGCAGCCGTGAGGGAACAGCCACCATGGGGTCACCCGCGCCAATGCATCCGCAGCAGGGCGAACACGGCCAACGTACCCAGGCTCATCGTGAACAGCAGCGCCCACTGGCTCCAACTGGCCAGCGCGAGCCCGAAGAGCCACGGTGCAAGCGCCTGGCTGACCCGCGCTGGCGCGACCAAGAGTCCCTGCCGGCGCCCGTAGCCTTGGGGGCCGAAGATCGACAGCGGCAGTGTCCCCTTGGCAATGGTCATCAGCCCGTTGCCCGCGCCGTGCATCACGCCGAAGAGCGGCGCAGCGACGGGCCCTGCTGCCAGCAGCGCCGTGGCGCCCAGGGGATGCAGCGCCACGGCCACCCGGGCCGACAGCAGCGGGTCGAGCCGGCGCATCAAGCCGAACTCCAGGAGCCTGGCCGCGACCTGCGCCGGGCCGATGAGGCTGGCCACGACGACGGCCGTGGCGGTCGTGGTGCCGGC
>JALOQT010000187.1 GCA_025453375.1 Phycisphaerales bacterium
CGCAAATCGCACGTCATACCACGAGGCGTACGGGCTTTCCTGGCCCCTGGCCAGCAGGTCGGCAAAGGCGTGAAATTCCTGCCCGCTGTGGTTCCACACGCCGTCGAACATCACGCGCATGTCCCGGGAGTGGATCGCCGGTATCAGTTCATCGCGCACAAACACGTCCGCCGGGGTCCACGTCCACGTCGTGGGGTCGTCGGTCTCCCCGGGCACCTGCCAGCGAATCTGGCCCGTGTCCGTCCGGCGGTATCCCTCTGGGCTGGCAAGGCTGTCATCAATGTGGCGAAAGTCGGCCGCGTCATACTTGTGCAGGCTCGCGGCTTGAAACACCGGCGTCATGTAGATCGCCGTCACCCCCAGGGCCTGGAGATGATCCAAAGACTGGGCCACGCCCTGCAAGTCACCCCCGTAGCGACGGCGAAAGACCACGCTGCGTTGCACCTCGCGCTGCCCGGAGGGGGTCAGCGTAGGGGCCAGCACGCCGCGCTGGCCCGTGCCCGCCCGCGCGGCTTCCAGTTCGTCCATCGTGACCTGATGCCAATCGCTGAACCATCCCTTCGGGAACATCGGCGCGCTGCCCGCTGCGTACTCCGGCGGGTCATTGGCCGCCAAGCCGTTGCGGAACCGCTCCGGAAACACCTGATACCACACCGCCCCCCGGGCCCAGTCGGGGATGCTCGACGGGCCAAAGAGCAGGCCCGAGGTGCCGATCGGCGTCCACGCCGGGTCGCCCTGGGCCGCCGCATCCGGGCTGGCGGCCCGGGAGACCGTCAGTTTCACCGGTACGCCGGTCACATCCCCTAAGGCCAATCGAACCCGATTCTGCCCCGGCGGCAGAGTCACGACGATCGGGCCAAGGCCACGGTCGGGCTCGACAGTGATCCGCAGCCGCTGCGGGCCGATCGGAACCTGGACCGGCGGCGGCACGCGAAGGTCGACCAGCCCCAGGCCGGGGGAAATCGGGCTGACGCCCAGGGCGACGGGGGGCTGGGCGTTGGCGTAAGGGTGTACGGCCATGGCCAATGTGAGCACGAAAGGCGCAATGTTTGTCACAGGGTCGGGTTCCCGAACGATGAGGTTGACGGGGAATGTGGAGAACCGGGGAAAAATGCTAGGGAGGCGAAGAAAACGAACCGAAAGTCTCGTATTGGCAGAAAACATCTGGTAGACTTTCGGCCCGGAGGCCTCCATCGTGGCGAGATTCTCCGGGGAACCCAGTGAGTCGGCCTTGCGAATGGGCGACGACGTGCTGCGGAGATGGGCCGGTGCAAGGACTGCGTGAATCTGTTCGTGCAAGTGGCGGCGGATACGAGCGAGGCTTTGCCTGTGCAAGGCCCAAGGGCAGCCAGCGAAGGCCGCCCGGGAGCAAGCCCGTATCGGCCGGGTCATCCGTCCCTCATGTCTCGTCGCGGCGGTCTGCCGGGCGGGGTGAAGTGTGTCGTCAGGCGTCGCGATTCGATCTTGATTGATCAAACCCTCTGGTCTGGAGCATTGGCAATGGCTGAGACTCTCTGTACGCAATCATGCGGTTCGGTGAAGCATCAACAGCAGCGTCGCAGCCGCTTTGGATTTACGCTCATCGAACTGCTGGTGGTCATTGCGATCATCGCGCTGCTGGTGGGCATCCTGCTGCCGGCGCTGGCCAAGGCGAGGTTTGCGGCGCGGTTGTCAGCGAGCCTGAGCAACACGCGCCAGATGGGTGTGGCGATGAACGCCTACGGGACGGAGAACCGCGACTGGTTCCCGCTGCTGCCGATGCTGCCGGCGGATAAGACGAACTTCAGCGGCACCAACGCGTTCCTGAACAACCAGCAGCGCTGGGGTGGCGTGGCGGGGCTGTTCAGCATGGTCCAGCGTGGCACGGCGCGGGATGCATCTGGCCAGTTGCTCAGCGGGTGGATCGCGCCGGTGCTGCCTGGCACGGAGACGCGGGTGTATCCGACGCCGCAGCTGGAGAAGCGTGCGCCGATGGATTCGTACATCGATGGGTATGGAATTCTGGTGAACCCGAATGACCGGATTGACTACGTGCAGCCGTACGTCGCGGGGCCGGCGGCGCCGACAGCGGCGACGAACACGCTGCCACTGCCGGGCGCGGCGAACTGGCGGACGTTGACGAGCGTGATCCCCCAGGCACCGGGCAACTTTGAGGAGGTCGTGGGGTACAACATTTCGTACATGTACTTTTCCGGCCTGAAGCTCAACGAGCCGGGCGCGGTCAAGCCGCTGCCGCTGTGGGGCGATGAAACCAACGGGCCGGACGTCGGGACGCTGGCGTTCTATGGCGCTGGTGGCGGCGGCACCGAGTTGCCTTCGACCGACTTCGTCCGCGGTTCATATTCGAAGGAAGACAACAACGGCACCGAGGGCGGCACGTGGGTCTTCAGCGACGGGCACGCCGAGGTGCTCAAGGGCAACGTGCATGACCTGTTCTTCAGCAACCTCTCGACGGCGGGCACGTCGATGAACGTCGGCGGGCAGAACCGGAGCAATCGCATCCAGACGATCGACTGAGCGAGGCTGGCATTGGGGAGTGCGGACTGGGCATTGGCAGAGATGATGTGACAAGCCCCGGGTATGGCCCGGGGCTTTTTTACGTGAGGCGTGAGGCGTCCGCGAGATGCACCCTCATCCGCCGTCGGCCCGCTGGACGCGGGCCTTGGCACCTTCTCCCGCACGGCGGGAGAAGGAGGTTTGCGTCGATGCGGTGTGTCACTTGGAACGCTTGCGGGCGGATTTGGCTTTGGGCGTGGGCTTTGGCTTGGCCTTGACTGCGGGCTTCTTCGCGGCGGGCTTGGCTTTCGGCTTTGTGGCTGGCTTGGGCTTGGACGGGGTCTTGGCCTTGGGCTTGGGCTTGGCGGGTGCTTTGGCTTTGGACTTGGGGGAGCGGGCGGATTTGGGAGATGCCGCGGGCGTGGGGGTGGGCTTGGGGGTTGGAGTAGGTGCTGGGGTGGCGTCGTCTTCGGCGCGGGCGGCCTGGACGGCGGTCCACAGGGCGTCGAGCAGGGGGCGTGTGCCTTGGCGGGTGGCGCCGCTGAGAGCCAGGACTTGCACCGTCGGCTCGAGACGCAGGGCTTTGCGGAGCGAGGCGACGGCGGCGTGGCGTGCCGCGTCGTCGGGCAGGAGGTCCATCTTGTTGAGGGCGATGATCTCGCGACGGCGGGCGAGGGCTGGGCTGTAGCGGCGCAGTTCGGCCCGGATGGTGCGATAGTTTTTCGCGGGCGTGGTGCCATCGATCGGCTGGGCGTCGAGCAGGTGGACGAGAACTTTCGTGCGCTCGATGTGCTTGAGGAAGTCGTGCCCGAGGCCTTTGCCCTCGCTGGCGCCTTCGATCAGCCCCGGGATGTCGGCCAGGACGAGGCGGCGGGCGGCGTCAAGCTCTGCGACGCCGAGCTGCGGGGTGAGCGTGGTGAACGGGTAGGCGCCGATTTTGGGTGTGGCGCGCGTGAGGGCGGCAACGAGGCGTTCTTCGCCGGCCTGGCCGGGGTGGGCGTAGCGCGGGGTCTGGTTGGTGGAGGACTTGTAGTGCTCGTTGCCGAAGCCGCCGTAGCCGCCACGGACGAGGACGAACTCGCCGGTGGGCGAGCCTGCGGGGCCGAGGTCGGCGAGCTGCTCGCCAGTGGTGTGATCGAAGACAAGTGTGCCCGCGGGGACGCGGATGAACAGGTGAGGGCCGTCCGCGCCGTGCTGCTGCTTTTTGCCGCCGGGCTCGCCGTGGGTGGCTTGCCAGAGCGGGCGGCCTTGAAAGTCGAGGAGGGTGTTGAGACCCGGATCGGTGATGAGGACAACATCGCCGCCGCGACCGCCATCGCCGCCGTTGGGCCCGCCTTTGGCTTCGTATTTTTGACGGCGGAAGGCGATGTGGCCTGCGCCGCCATCTCCTGCTTTGACGGTGATGATTGCCGAGTCGACGAACATGGGTCAAGTAAAGGCGCGTGGGTGGGTTGACGCGGGGGCCAAGTGGCGACGCGCCGAATGTCCGGCGTGAGAGCCGCGCAGCGACTCTGTGCGAGGTCGACGTCTGGCGAGTGTGCAGACGTGCAACCGGCGCGGAGGCCAAGGGTACTTGACGGGGTTGTTGTGGGCCTTACGCCGCGATGCGATAGATGCCCTTGCGCAGTTCGCCCAGGAGGCGTTCGCGATCGCCGGCGCGGCAGAACTGGCTGAAGACGGCGGCCATCTTGTAGGGGCCCGGTTCGTCCTCATCTTCGAGCCAGACGACGTTGGCGAAGGCGAAGACGGCGCGGCCGGGGCCGAGGTCGGCGTGCATGGTCGGCAGGGTGATTCGGAGGGCGACTTGCGTGCCCGGGGCGATGGGGCGGTCGAGCTCGAAGCGCAAGCCGCCTTCGGAGATGTCGTAGGCGTGGCCGGTCCAGGCGAAGTGCTCGCTGTCGAGCATGCGCAGGCCGATGTCGGTGTACATGGGCTCGGTTTCGAAGCGGGGGAAGCGACGACGTTCAGCGCCTGTGGCCATGGTGAGGTCTCCAAGGGAAGTGATCGGACGTGATGGCTATCGGGCGGTTTGGGGGGTGACTTGAGGGGGTGCAGTCGATTGCGAATGAGTTTCTGTCAGGAGTGATTGGAGGCGAACGCCCCAATGGGTGGGTGATCTTGTGCAGAAGGGTGCTGGAACTGAGGATGGGCGGGGGATGGGTCGATGGACGGAGGGATTCGCGTCTGTTTCCCCAGAACTTCTCATGCCCATGGCTACTTCTCAAGAGCGCTTGACTACGCCCGCCCAGCACGCACGCATGGAGCGTGATGGTGGCGGCTCGGTGGACATCCGCCGGGCGTGGCATGATCCGCTGCGGTCGCCGATCCTGACTGGGGTGCTGGTGGGGCTGCTCGTGCTGACCAGCGGGATGATCGGCTTTGCGATGCACATGGTGGATCACACGACGCACAGCCTGATGCTCGCGGCGATCCCCACGACGCTGACGGCGCTGCTGACGGCATGGATGGTGCGGACGGGGATCAAGCGGATCAATTCCAGCACGCATCGCCAGCAGCGCGAGCGGGCGCGGCTGGCGATGACGCTGGATCACGTGACGGTGGGGACATTTGTGTGTGATGACAGCGGGCGGCTGCAGATGGTCAACAAGCGCCTCTCGGAGCTGACGGGGTGGAGCGCTGAGCGGCTCAGCGGCGACTGGTCACCCTTGATTCACCCGGATGATCGCACGCGGGTGATGGAACTGTGGAAGGCGACGGTGCCGGCTCGGAAGGACTTTGAGAGCGAGCATCGCCTGCGTCTGGATGATGGGACGGAGCGGTGGGTGCGGGTGGAGGTGCGGCCGCTGACGGGGCATGCCGGCGGTGACGGGGACTTGACTGCGCGCGCGGTCGGGACGGTTGAGGACATCACGGCGCTGCGCCAGCAGCGCGAGGCCCTGCGCGAGAGCGGGGAGCGACTGAGCCTGGTGCTGGACTCGATGGGACTGGCGGCGTGGGACTGGAGCCCGCAGACGGGGCGGATCATCAAGGATGCGCGCTGGAGCAAGATGCTCGGCTATGACGTGGAGGACATCGGCGACACGACCAAGGACTGGGAGCGGCTGCTGCACCCGGAGGACATGCGGCCGGTGCTGCTGAAGCTGCATGAACACATGGAGGGGATGTCGGACCTCTATGAGGTGGAGAAGCGGCTGCTGTGCCGGGATGGGCAGTATCGCTGGGTGCGGTCGCGCGGGCGGGTGGTGGAGCGCGACGCGGAAGGGCGGGCGCTGCGGATGGTCGGCACGCACGAGGACATTCATGATGCCAAGATCGCCAAGGCGGCGGCGGATGAAGCTCGCCAGCGGCTGGAACTGGTGCTCAAGGGGACCAGCGAGGGCGTGTGGGACTGGCAGATCGCCAGCAAGAGTGTCTTCTTCAGCACGCGGTTCTGCCAGATCCTCGGGTTTGATCCGGGTGAACTGACGGGTACGTATGAAGGGTTTATCGAGCGGGTGCATCGCGATGATGCGCCGCGGCTGATCAACGCGGTCAACAAGCACATCGAGGAAGAGGATCGCCTGGACCTGGAGGTCCGGATGAAGACGCGGGCGGGCAAGTGGCGGTGGTGCCGGCTGCGCGGGCAGGCGGCGTGGGACGGGCAGGGCCGGGCGGTGCGCGTGTGCGGGTCGATGTCAGATATTCAGCCGATCAAGGACAACGAATCGCGGTTGGCGAAGTTTGCCGAGGACTTGCAGGACACCAAGCACGCGGTGGAGGAGCAGGCGGCGCAACTGGCGGTGCAGGCCCAGGAACTGGAACTGGCCCGTCAGGCGGCCGAGGCGGCCAACATGGCCAAGAGCAACTTCCTGGCGAACATGAGCCATGAGATCCGCACGCCGATGACGGCGATCATGGGCTTCAGCGACATGCTGCTGGATGTCAATCAGTCGGCCGAGGATCGCGTGGAGTGCATCGCGACGATCCGGCGGGCTGGTGAGCACCTGCTGGGGCTGATCAACAACATTCTGGACCTGTCGAAGATCGAAGCGGGCGCGATGGCTGTTGAGCGGCTGGCGATCAACCCGGTGCAGATCATCCGCGAGGCGGAGAACCTGCTGCGCGTCAAGGCTTCGGAGAAGAACCTGGTGCTGGGGGTGGATCTGGTTTCGCCCGTGCCGGAGATCATCCAGGGTGATCCGCTGCGGCTGCGCCAGGTGATGACCAACCTGCTGTCCAACGCGGTGAAGTTCACCGAAGCGGGGGGCGTGCGGGTGATGGTGCGGTTTGAGCCGTGTGCGGTGGACAATGACGGGCGGCTGGATATCGAGATTCACGACACGGGCATCGGGATGACCCCGGAGCAGCTGTCGCGGATTTTCATCCCGTTCGGGCAGGCTGATGAATCGATGAGCCGCCGGTTCGGCGGGACGGGGCTGGGGCTGACGATCTGCAAGCGACTGGTGGAGATGCTGGGCGGGGAGATGCGCGTCAGCAGCACGCCTGGTGTCGGCAGCACGTTTGGATTCTGGATTCCGACCGGGCCGGTCGGCGGGCAGCGGATGATTGACGGGACCGATGCGAGCGGGGCGCTGACGATTGAGCGTCGTCGCGAGCCGACGCCATCGGGGCCGACGGGGCCGCTGGCCGGGCGCCGAATTCTGCTGGCGGAGGATGGTCCGGACAATCAGCGCCTGCTCACGCTGCTGCTGCGCAAAGCCGGCGCGATCGTGACGATGGTGGATAACGGGCAGGCGGCGGTGGATGCGGCCAGCGACGCGGCCGAAGCGGGCATCCCCTTCAACGTGATCCTGATGGACATGCAAATGCCGGTGCTGGATGGCTATGGCGCGACGGGCAAACTGCGAACGGCGGGATACACCGGCATCATCGTCGCGCTGACCGCGCACGCCATGGCCGGTGATGAGGAACGCTGCCGGATGGCGGGGTGCGATGGATACTTGACCAAGCC
>JALOQT010000004.1 GCA_025453375.1 Phycisphaerales bacterium
CGCCGCGCGGTGCGGGCCTGGCCCGGGCGCGGCGGTGATGAAGGCAAGTCCAGACTGGATTGAGCACGAGGAACGCGCTATGAGCCACGATCGCACGGGTGATGTTGGAGCCGGTGAACTGGGGATGGGTTCGACGACGCCTGCGGGCGGCGGGCTGGGTGGCGGCCTGGGCGATCTGCTGGGCGGGGAGACTGCGCGGCTGTTTTCGGCGATTCAGGAGCGCGTCGAGAAGCTCAAGCAAGCCGAGGCGATGCTGGCGCAGCAGCGGGCGGCGTGGGAGCAGCAGCGGGCCAGCGAGGCGCAACAGCAGGAGCAGCGCGAGGCACAGTTGCGCGAGGCGGTGATGCGCGTGGGTGAGGAGCGTCAGCGGGTGGAGGCGGCGGCGAAGGTGAGTGCGGCGGAGGTGGCGGCAGCGCACGCCGCGGCGAAGGAACGGAGCGATCAGGCGACGGCAGTGCTGGCGGTGGTTGATCGTCGGGCCAAGGAGCTTGAGGCTCTTTCGCAGGCGATGGCGCAGCGTGAGGCGGCGCTGGGCGAGGCTGGGCAGCGATTGATTGAGCGGCAACGGATGCTGGAGCAGCAGGACGCCGAGGCGACGCGGATGACTGAGGAGATCCGTGCGCGGGCGGCGACGATGGCGCAGATTCAGCGGGAGATTGAGGCGCGGCAGGCGGAGAGCCAGGCGAAGTGGGCGGAGGTGGATACGCGGCTGGCGCAGTTGGCACGGTTCAAGCAGGATCTGGATGGGCGGGAGGCGAGCCTGGTGAGCCGCGAGGCGGAGAGCACGCGGGCGAGCGAGGAGGCACGTCGGCTGGCGACGGTGACGGCGGAGGCCGAGCAACGGCTGGCGGCGACGGAGGCGGCGACGCGGACGATGCGCGAGCAGGCCGAGGCGCTGCGCGTGGCGGGGGATGCGACGCTGCGGAAGGCGAAGGTCGAATTGAGCGAGGCGGTCGCGCGGGCGGAGGCGGCGGCGAAGCGGGCGGAAGATGCTGAGGAGCAGCGGCAGTTGCTGGAACTGTCGCAGGCGGAGGCGAGCGAGCGTGCGGCACGGCTGGAGGTGCAGGTCACGCAGTTGCAGGCGGAACTGGAGACCGAGCGCGGGCGGGAGCGCGGGATTGATCCGGCGATTCACGCCAAGTGGCAGGGGGCGGCGCAGGAGGCGGCGAGCCAGTTGCGGCTGGCGCAGGAAACCGCCGAGGCGCGCGAGGGCACGCTGCGGGCGGCGCTGGATGATGCGCTGGGGAAGGTGCGTGAGGCGGGGAACCGCAGTGAGCGGCTGGAACTGGCGCTGCGTGAAGCGATGCAGCGGGCGGAGGCGGCGACGAATGACGCCGCTCGCGCGACGGAGGCGGCGCAGGGGGCCAATGGCCGGATTGCGGAACTGGAGCGGCGCCTGGCGGAGGTGACGGAGGCGTCAAGCCAGGCGGCGGGGCAGTTGCAGACGCAGGTGCAGGGGCTCTCGGCGGAGGCTGGGGCGGCGCGGCGCGAGGCGGCGGAGTGGCAAGCGCGGTGCGAGCAGATGACGGCAGCGCATATGGCCGAGGTGGCTTCGCTGCGGCGGGCGGTGGATGAGGCGGGCGGGGCGCAGAGCCGCGCGGTGGATGAGGCTCGGGCGACGGCGCGGGCTGAGGGGCAGTTTGCGCTGGAGGCGGCGCAGGCAGAGTGGGAGATGAAGTTGGCGGCGGCGGCAGGGGCAGTGAAGGCTGATCCGGCGCAGGATGCAAAGATCGCAGACCTGGAGGCGAAACTGGCGCGGGCGTGGGATGATGCGGCGGTGGCGCGGGTGGAACTGGAACGGGTGCGGGCGGTCAGCGAGAAGCTGGGGCTGGAGGCCAAGCGGGTCTTTGGCGAGCGGGCGGGGCTGGAGCAGGAACTGGCCCAGTGGCGGGCGCGGGCGTCGGAGATGGAGGCGGCGCATGCGGCGCAGGTGCAGGCGCTGACGGCCGCTTCGCGGAGCGGCGGGGATGGGCTGGCGGCGGCCAATGCGCGGCATGAGGCGCAGCTGCGCGAGATGACGGCGATGTATGAGGCGCGCGTCGCTGAGGCGCAGGGGGCGGCCGAGCAGGCGCTGGCGCAGGGGCGGGCGGCGGCGGAGCGGGCCGAGGCGCTGGCGGCGGAACTGGAGTTTGCCAAGGTGCAGTTGGCGACGCCGGCGGCGGTGCCTGCGCCGGTGGTGATGAAGGATGAGGCGCTGGAGGCCGAGGCGGCGTCGCTGCGGGCGGAGACGGCGCGGCTGCGCGAGCGGCTGGAGGCGCGCGAAGCGGAGATGGACCTGGTCAAGGCGAGCCTGACGAGCACGCGCGATGACCTGGCGATGCAGACGCGCAGTGGCGTCGATGGCGTGGCGGCGGCGAAGCGCGAGATTGATGCGCTGACGGCGCAAGTGCAGGCGTTGACGGCGCGGGCTGAGGAGGCGGAGCGTGCGGCGGAGGCTGCGCGAGCGCAGGCTGTGGAGGCGACGGAGCAGGAGCAGCAGGCTGCGCTGGTGCCGCCGCCACTGCCGGTGGTGGCCAGCGGGCCGGATGCCGAGACGCTGGACATGCTGGCGCGGCTGCGGGAGACGGTGACGCAGCGGGATTCGTCGATTCGCAACATGGGTGAGCGGCTGGAGCGGGCCGAGCGCGAGGCGGCGGAGCTCAAGGCTGCGGCGGCGCAGTGGCAGCAGCAGGCTGAAGCGGCGGCCAGCAGTGCGGCTTCGGCAGCGACGGTGCTGCCGGCGGATAGCGAGCTGCGTCGGGATCGATTGGCGAAGCTGCGGGCGGCGATTCGCCAGCGCGATGAGAAGCTGGATACGGCGTTTGCCGCGCTGAAGCACAAGGAAGCGATGATCGATCGGATGGTTGAGCAGCGGGTGCAGTCGGCGATGGCGGCGGCGGCGCTGGCACCCAAGCCGATGGCCGAGCCGCAGCAGATCAAGATTGCCGACACGACGATCGAGTCGACGGCAGTTCGGACGAGCGAGCCGGCGCGGATGAAGCGCAATGCGGGGCTGGTGCTGGCGGCGTCGATCCTGGTGGGTGCGACGTTGACGCCGCTGGTGTATTGGATCACGCCGGCGCTGCTGGGGTATCAGTATTCAGCGCGGATGACGGTGAAGGCGGACACTGGAGGGCTGAATCCGATTCCGTCGGAGATGAAGTTCTGGACGCGGCGGACGGAGGATCTGATCACTGACACGGCAGTGTTTGGTGCGACGGCCAGCAAGCTGTCGCAGCAGAATCGGCGTCATCTGGGCACGACGGATCAGGCGCGTGAGTTCATCGTGCGGAACCTGTCGACGCAGAAGGATGTCGAGGGACAGATCACGCTGGAGCTGCGGGCGAGCTCGTCGCGCGATGCCGAGGCGATCTTGCGGACGCACGTCGAGGCGCTGGTGACGACGGCCAATGACACGCGTGCGCTGCGGAACATCGCGTATGAGACGAAGGTGTTTGACGCGCCGGTGGTGAGTGATGCGCCGGTGAATGCGTCGGGGACGCTGACGAAGCTGCTGGCGGCGGGGATCGGCCTGCTGGGCGCGCTGACTGTGGCGACGCTGGGGTTCATGGGGATGAGCGTGATGCCGGCGAAGGCGAAGATGCCTTCGGGGTGGCCCAGCAGTGGCGGCGGTGGTGGCGGCGGGGGCGGGGGGGGCGGTGGTGGTGAATTCCGGCCGGCGACGCCGCTGGCGTCGGGTGATGGCGATGGGCCGGGGCGCGAGAAGGGCGCAGATTCTGCCGGTTTCGGCGGCAAGGGCTTGGGCGGCTTCGGTGCGTGGGGCAAGCCTGCGCTGGCCGGGGCGATCGGGAAGTTGTCGGGGTTGATTCGCAAGAAGGCGGCGTAAACCCCGAGTTCGGGCACCCGTTTTGACGGTCGATGGAGAAGGGACTGCGGGATGTTGGCAGTTTCCTGAGCAGTTGGAATGAAGTCGCGTTGTTTTCCCGTCGAAACACCAGACCAAGGCAGTTAGTACGCAGGAGATTACCGACCATGAACCAGACGAACCGTTCACAGAAGAGTGCGCAGACTGGTGAGATCGCCGGGAAGATCGCGGCGGGTCAGCAGATTGGCGGCGGGGATCAGCTGCAATTGGTGACCTTTGGTCTTGGCAGCGAGGAGTTTGCGGTGGACATCCTGGCTGTGCAGGAGATCAACCGGATGATGAGCCTGACGCGCGTGCCGCAGAGCCCGCCGGAGGTGGAGGGCGTGATCAACCTGCGCGGGAAGATCATCCCGGTGGTGGACCTTCGCAAGCGGTTCGGCATGGCCTCGGCTGAGAAGAGCGAGCAGAGCCGGATCGTGGTGGTGGAGGTGCATGGGCGGACGATCGGGTTCATTGTCGATCGCGTCAGCGAGGTGCTGCGGATCAGCAGCAAGATCGTCGAGGCGGCGCCGAGCATGGTGTGCTCGGTGGACAGCGACTTCATCGCGGGTGTGGGCAAGCTGGATGACCGACTGCTGATCCTGCTGGACCTGGCCAAGCTGTTCAGTGCCGAGTCCATCGACGCGGCCAAGGCGGCGTGAGATGAGATCGCGCGGCATGGGCGGCGCGATGGATGTTGCTTCTGCGGTTCTTCAACTCTGACCTGCGCCTGACCGTCGCAGACTTCTTCCCGACAGTTTCGCTTCACATTGGAAAGACGAGCCATGCCCGATACGAAGGCCATCACGATGTCCGCCTCTCAGTTCGAGAAGCTGCGCAAGATCATCTATGAGCGTGCGGGAATTCATTTCCCGGATGCGAAGAAGTATGTGCTTGAGTCGCGGCTTGGTCGCCGGCTGGAGGAGCTGGAGATCGACGACTACGACCAGTACATCTCGTTCCTGTCCATGGGTCCGTACAAGGACGACGAATTCCAGGAGATGTTCAACAAGATCACGATCAACGAGACGAGCTTCTTCCGCAATGAGCCGCAGCTGGAGGTGTTTGAGAAGCAGGCGCTGCCGAAGATCATCGAGGCACGCAACAGCACCAAGCGGCTGCGCATCTGGTCTGCCGCGTGCTCGAGCGGCGAGGAGGCCTACACGCTGGCGATGATCGTGCACCGCACGCTGGGTGTGCGGATCATGGACTGGAAGGTCGAAATCCTCGGCACGGACATCAGCGAGAAGGTGCTGGCCGACGCGCAGGCGGGGCGGTATACCGACTATTCGATGCGGACGACCAGCCCGCTGGTCAAGCAGCGGTACTTCAAGCAGGACGGGCCGTATTGGAACGTCGATCCGACGATCAAGAGCATGGTCAACTTTGACCTTCACAACCTGAAGGACAAGATGGCGGCCAAGCGGTATGGCACGTGGGATGTGATCTTCTGCCGCAACGTGATGATCTATTTCGATGACGCGATGAAGGCGCAGGTCGTCAACAGCTTTGGCGATCAGCTGGCGACGGATGGATGGCTGTTCATCGGGCACAGCGAGACGCTGCGCGGACTGAACACGCCGTTTAGCCAGGTGAACTGTGCGCAGGGCTTCTGCTATCAGAAGGGCCCGGCGGGCAGCGGCACGACGACGACTGGGACCACTGCGGCGAGCAGCGCGGTGGCGGCGCTGAGTGCGCTGAGCAAGCCGGGGGCGCCGAGCACGTCGGCGTTCAGGCCTTCGTTGAAGTTGAGCTGAGTGAATCGGCGGGGTGATGGTCGTTGTCAGATGCAGATCGGATTGCACGCGAGGAGCCGCACGTGTCGGGTATGAACTTTGATCCAGAACTGCTGCAAGACTTCCTGACGGAGGCTGGTGAACTGCTTGAGCAGTTGGACCAGGATCTGGTGTCGCTGGAGAGCACGCCTCAGGACTTGGAGCTGGTGAATCGGATTTTCCGTGCGTTGCACACGATCAAGGGTTCGGCGTCATTTCTGGCGCTGACGAACCTGGTGAGCGTGGCGCACGCGGCGGAGACGGCGTTGAACGCCGCGCGGAACCGCGTGTTTGTGATTGATCGCGGCGCAATGGACCTGCTGCTGGCGGCGGTGGATACGGTCAAGAAGCAGTTTGACAACCTGCGTGCGGGTGAGGAGTTGCTGGCGCCGGAGGCGGGGTTGTGCGAGAAGCTGATCGCGCTGGGCGAGGGGCGTGCGGCGGCTGCGCCGGTGGCGGCGAAGGCTGCCGAGATGCCCAAGGTGATGGCGGTGGCGAGCGGCGCGACGTCGAGCGCTGCGGCGACGGCCACGGCGGTTGCGTCTGCGCCAGCCGGTGGTGGTGGTGGTGGTGGTGATCCGTTTGAGCCGGGGGCGGTGACGTCGGCGGCGTTTGCGTTGCCTGAGGGCAAGGCGGATCTGCTGGAGTTCCTGGTGGCGGATGTCGAGGCGACGCTCGATCAGATTCAAGCGCAGGTGACGCGCTTGAGTGATGAGGCGCAGCGGGCCAGCGCGGCGAGCGCAATGGCGGACCTGACTGATGCGCTGGGACGCAGCGTGGACTTCTTCGGTGTTGAGCCGATGGTGCGGCTGACGGGCGTGCTGCGGAATGTCAGCACGGCTGGCAGCGATCTGCCCAATGCGACGGCGCCGAAGGTGAGCCGCGCGGCGACGGTGGCGGTGGAGATGCTGCGCGAGACGAGCAAGGGCTTGCTGGGCGGGCAACTGGTCAGCCGCCCGCTGGACTCGTTTGTGCAGGCGTGCGAGGCGCTGCTGAAGGATGGGGGCGAGGCGGGTGAGCCTGCGACGGCGAATGTCGCGGCGGCCAGCGTGGCGAGCAACGCATCAAGCGCCACGACCAGCGAGGGCTCGACGATTGCGGCCACGAGCGCGACGCCGGCGGCCGGCGAGCCTGCTGCGGGCAAGGCGCATGAGCATGATGGTGGTGAGAAGAAGGCTGCCGCGGCGGCGGGGGATCAGACGATCCGTGTCGAAGTCTCGCGGCTGGAGGCGCTGCTGAACCTGGTGGGCGAACTGGTGCTGCAGAAGAACCGGTGTGCGGCGCTGGGGCGGCAATTGTCGGCCAGCACGTGGGGCACGCAGGAGTATCGCGAAAGCGTGCAGCAGGCGACGAGCTCGCTTGATCGCGTGACGAGCGACTTGCAGGTGGCGGTGATGAAGACGCGGATGCAGCCGCTGGAGAAGCTGTTTGGCAAGTATCCGCGATTGATCCGCGACCTGGCCCGCAAGCTGGGCAAGCAGATCAATCTGGAGATCGAAGGTGGCGAGACGGAAGTGGACAAGTCGGTCATCGAGGAACTCGGCGACCCGCTGATTCACTTGATGCGCAACAGCTGCGACCATGGCATCGAATCGCCCGAGGCGCGCGTGGCCAAGGGCAAGCCGGAGATGGGCACGATCCGGCTGATGGCGAGCCACGAGGGTTCGCATGTGCAGATCCTGATCGTCGACGATGGCAAGGGGATTGATCCGGCGTTCATCAGCCGCAAGGCGGTGGAGAAGGGCGTCGCGACTGAGGCGCAGGTTTCGGCGATGAGCGATCGCGAGAAGATGGCGCTGATCTTCGCACCGGGCTTCAGCACGGCGGAGAAGCTCAGCGATGTCTCGGGACGCGGCGTAGGGATGGATGTCGTCAAGACGAACATCGAGAAGCTCAAGGGCACGATTGAGATTGACAGCACGCCGGGCGTCGGCACGACGATGCGAATCAAGATTCCGCTGACGGTGGCGATCATGGCGGCGATGATGGTGGCGATCGGGCCGGAGGTCTATGCGGTGCCGCTGGCGAGCATCACGGAGATCGTCAAGCCTGAGGCGAGCCAGGTGAGCACGATCCGCGGGCACAAGGTGATGCGTCTGCGCGATACGGTCTTGCCGCTGCTGGATGGGGCGGAGCTGTTTGACCTGCCCAGGAAGCACGAGAGCGAGCGGCCGTTTGCGGTGGTGCTGGCGATCAGCGGCAAGCGCGTGGGCTTGCTGGTGACGCGGCCGGTGGGGCAGCAGGAAGTGGTGATCAAGCCGCTGGATGGGCGGATTGACAAGGGCGGGCCGATCAGCGGCGCGACGGTGCGCGATGACGGCGGCGTCTCGCTGATCATGGACATGGCCAAACTTCTGGCGATTGCCGAGCGGCGCGGCGGCGGCCGCGCAGATGTTGCGCCCGCGAGCCCCTGAGTACGGACATCCCTGACTGAGGCCCCCCGAGCGCGGGGCGGCTGAGGCAGGAGATGCAGTGAATCTGCGAACTTGACAGAAGAGTGACTCACGTTGACCCGATTGATTGACCAGTGACCACGGCCCCGACAGGCCAGCAACAAGGAACTTTCATGGACCCGGCATTCATCACTCCGTTCATCGCGTCGATTCAGAACGTCTTCAGCACGATGATGCAGCTGCCTGTGACGATGGGCACGCCGAACATCAAGATGACCTCGGCGACGACGTATGACGTCTCGGGCATCATCGGCATGTCGGGCGATGTGACGGGCAACGTGGTGCTGTCGTTCCCGAAGTCAACGGCGACGCGCGTCGTCCAGTTGCTGACCGGGACGGAGTTTGCGGCGGACTCGGCGGACTTTGCCGACGCGATCGGCGAACTGACCAACATGGTCGCCGGCGGGGCCAAGGGCATGTTCCAGGGCAAGAAGAAGGTGTCGATCAGCACGCCCAGCGTGGTGATCGGTGCGGGGCACACGGTGGCGCGGCCGCGCGAGGTGCCGGTGATCTGCATCCCCTGCCAGACGGATTGCGGTGAACTGATCATCGAAGTTGCGGTGCAGGCGTCGGCGGTGCCGGCGGCCCAGGCGGCATAAACGACCATTGAGACGATAGACCTGACGAACTGAAACACTCACGACACTTTGCGATTGCACGAGGCACGCTTATGAAGATCCTTCTTGTCGACGACAGCAAGACGATGCGGAACATCCAGAAGTCGGTGCTGGCCCAGCTTGGCCACACGACGGTGGAGGAGGCCTGCGACGGGCAGGACGCCCTGTCGAAGGTCGGCGCCTTCCAGCCGGACCTGATCCTGGTGGACTGGAACATGCCGAACATGGACGGCTTGACGTTCGTCAAGCACTTCCGCCAGACGAACAAGAACACGCCCTTGATCATGGTGACGACCGAGAGCGAGAAGTCGCGCGTCATCGAGGCGATCAAGGCGGGCGTGAACAACTATGTGATCAAGCCCTTCACGCCGGACCTGCTGAGCCAGCGGATCGGCGAGACGATGAGCAAGGTCAAGGCGGCGGCGTAAGCCCCCCCACTCCCCCCCGCGCCCCGCCGACTGGTTTGAGGACGTGCGGCTCCGCGCGTGCTCAGCACCACGAACTGACTTTCTGTGGCCACCCCGGCGTGCGTTGCGCCGGGGTGTGTCCTTTGTGGCGCTGGGCGAATAGAAGCGGCGTTTGTCCCACTAGGGGAAGCCGCGGGCGGGGCTGGGGAGGCAGTCACCCAAGCGGGCGACTTGAGTTCCGTTTTCTCCGGCTGGGCTCTGCAAATTTTGTAATCGAGATTCAGAAGTTCACCTTGAGTGGCGAGCCTGACCCGATGAATGGGTGTCGGCAGTGAACATCTGTTGTGCTGCATGACAGGTCAAGGGGAGCGCTCGCTCCTATTTCCCCTGGAGGTCTCATGCGGGTCTTGATTGTGGATGACAGCGAACTGGTCCGCAAGCACGTGCGCAAGTTGCTGCAGGACAGCTTCGGTGCGGAGGTTGACGATGCCGCCAACGGGCAGGAGGGCATCCGCAAGGCGGTGCTTGGCCAGCCGGATGTCATCATCGTCGATCAGGAAATGCCGGGCATGATGGGCGTGGACTTCATCAAGACCTATCGCAACCTCAAGGGACGCTCGTGGGTCATCATGCACACGTCCATGGCCGATAAAACCACAGTATTGGAGGCTGTGCGGGCTGGGTGCAATGACTTCTGCGTCAAACCGCTGACGGCGCAGGGCCTTGGGGCGAAACTGGCCACGTGGTCTCAGAAGCGTGTGGCGTAAGTCGATAGAAGACTTGAGCGATAGCCATGCCCGCGGAGGGACTTGCCAACTCGTCGATGGTCGATCGTCTGGCTGAGGCGGTCGTCGTGCATTTGTCTGATGACAAGTTGCGGGCGGAGGTCAGCCTGGTGCATGCCGAGGGGTTGGACCTTCGGCAGATCGATGAAGCCCTGATCATGGCCCGGCTCAGCGAGCGGGGCGTGCAGATCAACGCGCCGGTGCGGACGCGCGTCAGCGAGCTGGCCAAGCGGTGTGCGTCGGGCCTCGTGCCCGCGGCGGGAGAGATGGCGCTGATGGCCGAGGGCATCGCCCCGATGCACGGCACGCCGGGCCGGCTCGTCTGGGCCGAAGGGTGCGACCCGGGGGCCAAGGCGAGCAAGACGGCCGCGCAGACCGACGACGCGTCGCCGGCCGATGGCAACTCGCCGGATGATGGCGACGCGGAGGACGCACACGAGGGTGATGTCGATCACTATGTCGGCCAGCAGTACACGTTCGTCGGCGCGGGCGTCACGATCGCGCGGCTGCACCCGCCGGGGGAATGCACGGATGGGCAAGATGTCTGCGGCGGGACGATCCCGGCGATCGCGGGGCGAGAGATCGAGATCAAACCGGATGACTCGATCCTGCTGCGGGCTGATGGGCAGGTCATCACGTCCAAGGCGGGCGTGATCGACTGGCAAGCGCCGAAACTGCGGGTGACGCAGACGCTGACGATTTCGGGAAATGTGGATTTCTCGACCGGGCATGTCGAGTTCCCCGGCGCGGTGATCGTCAGCCGGATGATCGCAGACCGGTTCCGCGTGACGACTGCGACGGACCTGGTGGTGCATGGGCTTGTCGAGGGGGCGAAGCTGCGCGTGGGGCGCGATGCACACCTGCGCGGCGGGATGGCGGCCAAGGAAGTCGGCTCGCTGCGCGCGGCGCGCGATGTGCGGGCGAAGTACCTCAACAACGCCAAGGTGCACGTCGGGCGTGACCTGGGTGTGGATAAGGAACTGGTCAACAGCTCGATCGTCGTGGGGCGCAGCGTCATCGGCCCGGTGGCGAGCATCACCGGCGGGTCGCTGCGGTGCGCCAGCACGGTGGAGGTTGCGGAGGTCGGCTCGGCCATCGGTGTCGCGACGGAGATCGTGCTTGGGTCGATTCCGGCGCTGGAGCGGCTGCTGGTGACGGCGATGGAGCTTCGTCCGAAGATGACCAAAGGGCTGGAGCGGATCGAGAGCCAGCTTGAGCCGCTGCGCAGGTTCAAGGGCAAACTGAGCGGGGCTGATGCCGAGCGGATGACGGAACTGGAGTTTGAGCGGCGCCCGCTGCTGGACCGGCTGGGGATCCTGGATCAGAAGATCGAGAAACTGCGCGAGACGCTGGCGGCGCGGACGAAAGTCGATCTGCTGGTGCATTCGCGGATTCACCCGCGGGTGCGGCTGACGACGCCGCTGTACACGGTGGATTTCACAAAGACCGTCGCGGGGCCGGTGCGGATCGGCGTGGGGGCCAAGGGCGAACCGGAACTGCAGCGGCCCTATGGCCAGCCGATGGAAACGCCGATCCACGCCGTGGCGCGGGTGCGGAAGGTTGATGGGCTGACTGCGGGCGAGAGCGACTCATCCCGCGCGGCGGCGTGACGTGGCGTCAACTTGCCGAAGGCGGAGTCTGGCAAGGCTGGCGATCGTCATCACCAACCCCCTGAGGGCCAATTCAGGTCCGAACGCATGACAAACCTGCGTGGAAGTTGCCCAGTTGGTCTTGTCTGGTGGTGTGGGGGGCCCTGACAATCAGACCTATGGCTGCACGTCAACTTCGGCTGGTTGTGCTTGGTGGGTGCGTGGGTGTGATGCTCGCGTCGTGGGCGGGGGCGGATGAGCCTGCGCCGACTGCGGCGCCGGTGGTGCCTGCTGCGACGGCCACTCCCGCTGCTGGGCCCGCTGCTGGGCCCGCTGGTGGGCCCGCTGGTGGGCCCGCTGCTGGGCCCGAGAAGGATGCGAAGATCAGCGACTCGACGGAAGTGACGCTGACGCTGCGCGACGGGCGGACGTTTGACGGGATGCTGGTGCGGCGCAGCGAAAGCGAGACGGTGATCACGATTGCGGGGGTGGAGACGCGGTTCAAGGCGTCGGAAATTGAGAAGCTGCGGGAGCTGCCGCCGGTGCTGGACCGGTATGCCGAGATGGTCAAGCTGGTGCCGGCGGATCAGCTTGATCGGCGGATGGAACTGATCACGTGGCTGGCGGATCGACGTCATCTGGATATCGCGGTGATCGAGGCTGAGCGGCTGGCGGCGCGCAACCCGCGCTCGGCGACGGTCAAGAAACTCGTCGATGAACTGCGGCTGAAGGAGCAACTGCTCAAACCCGCAGCACCGGCCAAGGACGGGGCGGAGACGCCGGCGGCGCCGAAGGAACCCGCCAGGCCTGCTGTCGGGCCTGCTGCCGGGCGGGATGCGGCGCGGCCAGTGGATGCCGAGGCACCCTCGGCACCGACACCAACGCCTGTGCCCGCTCGGCCGGCGACTGACGTGCCTGAGGAGCCGAGCCCGGCGGACTCGATGATTCCGGTGACGGAGTTTCCGCTGCTGACGGCTCGGCAGATCAACCTGCTGAAGGTCTATGAGGTGGACCTGTCCGACGAGCCGAACATCGTCATCCCGCGGGCGGTGGTGCAGCAGTTGCTTGAGGCCTATGCCGGCAGCCCGCTGGTGCCGTCGGACCGCGCGCAGCGCGAGGCGATGCTCCGCCAGAACCCGCTGGAGACGATGGACCTGATCTATCGCCTCAAGGCGCGGGACTTTTATCCGCGGGTGCAGATTGTGGATCATCCGCGGTCGATCCGGATGTTCCGCGATGATGTGCACCGGTCGGTGGTGCTGAACAGTTGCGCGACGAACATGTGCCACGGCGGGTCGGACGCTGGGCGGCTGGTGCTGTCGACCTTCCGGCCCAATGCCGACCCGACGCTGTATACAAACTTCTACATCCTCAGCCGGTTCAAGACCAATGACGGTCGCGGGCTGATCGATGCGGAGAACCCGGAGCAGAGCCTGCTGGTGCAGATGGGCCTGCCGCGGGACATGAGCCGCGCCAAGCACCCGCCGGTGATGCGCGACGGGCGGGACATCTGGCGGCCGACATTCAGCGGGCTGGATGACCGGCGATACCTCGCGACGGTGGAGTGGCTGCGGAGCCTGTATCGCCCGCGGCCGGTGTATGAACTGGAGTACGAACCGTACCGGCCGTTTGTCCGGCCGCCGAAGCCGGTGTTTGAGAATGTTGAGCGGTGAGGGGTGGCTGTCGGTTCGGCTGATCGATTCACATGCCGTACACATGCCGTCCACAACCCCGGTGGCCCGTGCGGGCGTGGCCTGAGCGGCTGGGCGGCGGGGTAGGGCAACACCTCAGGGGGTCTGGACGTATGTTGGGCGTAGGTGAAGCGAAGGCAAGATGTTGCGCCCGTCGCTACACTGGTGCCGGTCGGCGGACAAGACGCCGAGGGTGGGCCGCAGGCCCGGCGCGGTCTGTGTCGCCATCGCGCGGGCGGGGCGGGATGAATGGGCTGGGGCGGGATGGACGGGTGGGGTGGGGTTGGTTGGGTCAGGACTGCTGATAGAGGTTGCTGTTAGAGAAGGATGCGAACGCCATGATGAAGCCTGATGCACGCCGCGAGAACAATGTCGTCAACTTCCCCGCTGTGGCGCAGCCGCGCCGGCAGGGTGGCGTGGCGGCGAAGGTGACGCTGGCCGGCCTGATGCTGGCGGCGGGGGCGGGCTTCGGTCTGCTGGGCGGGTGCGAGCATCGCGATCCGGCGCGGGTGGCGATCCTGCAGGCCAATGAGGCGATCGGCGTGCTGACGGCCGATGGCAACCGGTTGACGCCGATCTCGGCTGATCAGGCCAAGAGCATGTCGGCGGTGTTTGAGTCGCTCAAGCCCTTCACCAGCGAGAACGCGACGGCGGCCGGGCTGGCGGCGCGGCTGCGGGCGGGGATGGCCAACCTGGATGCTGAGCGTGCGGCGGACCTGACGCGTCAGGCCAACAACAAGTTGGCCGAGCTGCGCAGCGCGGCGATGGCGTATGCGTCCAACTCGGCCCTCAGCGAGACGATGGCCAAGACGGATGTGACGGACCAGACGAGCCAGACGCAGAGCCAGTTGCAAGCCGTGCGCCAGCAGTTGGCCGGCGTGCAGGCCGAGGCGAACAGCGCGGCGGGCGCGCTGGCGACGCTGACGCAGCAGTTTGATGGGCTTAAGGCGCAGGCCAAGACGCTGCGCGATCAGGCGGCGGCGCTGCGGCTGCAGGCTGGCAGCATGTCGGCCCAGAGCGGGCTGAGCCTGGTTGAGCAGTCGGCCGCGGCGACACGCCAGGCCGATCAGCTCGATGCGCAGGGCCTGGTGCTGGAGGCTGAGAAACTGACGGCCCAGACGCAGGCGGCGGGGCTGAAGGCCAAGGCCGATGCACTGGCGACGGAAGTGACGCGGCTGGAGTCGGACCTGCAGTGACGGGTGATCTGGCTTCGGCCCGCAATAAGGCGCTGAGCGGATATCAGGAAGCCTTGACGCTGGCACGGTCGGCGACGAAGGCGGGCGGGCTGGATTCCAAGAGCGCGCAGGCCGCGGCGAGCAGCGCGAAGTTGGCGGTCGCGGTGGCCAGCCAGAGCGTGGCGGACATCCTGGTCAGCCAAGCGCGCAGCGAAGAGGCGACGGCGGCGACGATGCGGCTGCTGGCGACGGTCAACCCTCCGCTGCCGGGGCGTGATGCGTATGCCTCGATGGCCGAGACGGCGACGAAGAACTTCAACGATGTGCTGGCCCAGGCACGCGAGATGTATGGCCAGGTGCGGGAGTCACTCGACGGCGTGAGCAATGAGGAACTGAAGAAGCGCCTCAGCGGGGCGATGTCGGGGCTGGAGCTGCTCAGCAGCAAGCAGGGCATCTCGCCGGAGCAGGTCAAGGCACCGGGGCTGGACCCGGCGGCGAACGACCCGGCGGTGGCGGAGGTTCGCAAGGCGCTGGATTCATACTTGGACCTGTCGCGCAAGAGCGATGTGGCGGCGCTGGCCGCGTCGATGCGGTTTACCAACCCGGCGCACAAGGACGCGTTTGTCGGCATGACGGAGATGGGGCTGATGGGCGCGGAGCTTGAGAAGCTCGTCAAGGACAAGTTCGGCAAGTCACTTGCGGAGCTGTCGGGCGTGGCGGCGATGGCGGGCCTGGGTGGCGAAGCGTTGCAGGCGATGCGCGATCGCACGGGTGCGGATTACAGCATCAGCGTGGCGGACAAGATCGCGACGGCCTCGCCGCTCAAGCCGGTGGGCCCGATGGATCCGCCGGTGCGGCTGGTGCAGTTTGATGGTCAGTGGATGGTGCTGGTTGACGAAGCCACGGGCGGGCAGATCGCGATGGCGGCGCCGATGATGGCGCCGTTCAAGGCGGTGCTGGAGCAGTTGATCAAGGGCCTGAAGGACGGGTCGATCCAGGATGAGACGCAGTTCATGGCGATCCTGCGGACGGTGACGGGCGGGTGAACCCAGTGACGAGTGACGAGTGACGAGCGGTGAGCCACGAGCAACGTGTGACAAGTGCATAGGGAAGGCCACGAACGAACCATGAAGTGCATGATGCTGCCGAAACTGACGTTGTCCGCGATCCTGCTGGGCGCGAGCCTGAGCGGGGTGGTGTTGATGCCGACTGGCGCGCTGGCGCAGACCTCGCTGTCGACGCTGTCTGAACGGGCCGAACTGTCCAAGGACGATCTCGAGCAGATCAAGCGTCTGGTCGATGCGGCGGTGGCGAAGCTGGAAGCGGCTGACGCGATCGAGGTGCCGCGTGGGCGGCGCGAACTGACGGCGGCGTTTGAAGGCTCGAAGGTCGCGGTCCCGTTCCGCGTGGAGGCGGGGCGGGTGATCGTCGATCGGATTCGCCCGCTGACCAAGAGCCAGCGTGAACTGACGGCGGTCAACGCGTTGATCGTCGCGGGGGAGACGGCGACGCGCAACAGCCAGACGCTGGTCATCGAAGGGCTGAAGGACTCCCGGGCGAGCGTGCGGATCGGTGCGGCGTATGCCCTGTCGCGGTTCTACTTGCAGGCGACGCGGAGTGCCCCGGCGTTTGACGCGGAGGACACGGATCGCGGGCTCAAGGCGCTGGAGGCGATGATCGCCAGCGAGGCGGATCCGATGGCGCTGGACGCCGCGGTGACGGCGATGGTCGCGGCGAGCAACGCGCCGGGCGGGGCGGCGGCGGCGGAGCGGGCGGGCCAGGCGGTGCTGGCGCGACTGGCCAAGGGCTCCGAGGCGGGCGCGGGCGGGGCGGCGGGTGTGGACCTCTTCCCGCTGGCGGCGCGCAGCGTGCGCGAACTGCGCCAGCGGCTGCAGGATCTGGCGGTGCGGCCGGCGGCTGAGAGCGTGGGCACGGCACGGATCGCCGCGGCACTGTCGGGCGAACTGCTGGGCGTGATCCGCGCGCGGACCAGCGCGCCGGAGTGGACGGCGATGCGCGATGTCTATCAGGCGGCGTCGGCCACGGCTGAGACGACGCTGACGCTCGCCTCGACGACGCTGAGCGGGCCGTCGATCGGATCAATGGACCTGAAGTT
>JALOQT010000188.1 GCA_025453375.1 Phycisphaerales bacterium
CCCAACCCACCCCAAACCCCCACCGCAGGGGCCGATGCCTCCAGTCAGCCCAAAGCGATCGCGCCCGCGCCGAAAAGCGAGGCCAGGCGTCTATCTACAGCCAAGATCCAGCCGCGATCACCACCACCTTGACCGGGCTTACGAGCGATAGACCAGCCGCACCTTGCTGGGCAGGTGCCCGTGCTCGTCGAAGATCAGCAGTTCGTTCCCCTCGCCGGCCTTCAGGGCCGCCGTCGGGATGACCAGTTCGGTCTGCGGGCCGACGGCCTTGCCATCGTGCGTCGCCGAGAAGTATCGCCCGATGTGACGCCCATTGACGTAGACCTGGCCCTTGCTCAGGCCGGTGGTCGTCATCGCCAGCGGCCCATCACCCGTGCACGCAAACGTCGTGCGGAACCACTCCGGCCCGCGCCCGTGGCTGTGCCCGCGCAGCGCGTGGAACATCGCCTCGCTCGGCCGCTCCCACTTGGCAAACGCCCAGTCGGCCTTCTCCGTCAGGTTCTCCAGGCAGTCCAGCAGTTCGACGCTCTCGACAATCGCCTTGAACTGTCGCGTCGCATCACCCAGAATCGCCACCTCGATCGTGTTGCTGGCCTTGCCCAACTGCTCCTCGCTGAGCAGGATCGACCCCGGCCCGCTGGCATCGCAGTATCGCACCACCACGCCATTCACCAGCAGCAATCCGCGGAACGCCCCAGGCGCGATCTTCAGCAGCGTCGGGCCCTTGCGCTTGGTGATCGTCCACGTCGGGCGAATCGCATCGGTCTGGTCCGCATCATGCACGCCCGGGGCAAACGGCACGTGCTGCAGCACGTTCATCTTCGTGCTGTGCGCCAGTGCCGGCTTGCTCACGCCCCGCGCCTCGGCCACTTCCCACGCGTGGCCCGTGCAACCCTTGGCATCGAGCATGTGCGCGCCGCCGGCAAACCGCCCGGCGTTTTCCGCCAGGATCACGATCATCTGGTCGCGCTTCTTGAGCGTCACGCCCAGCGTCGCCGTCGCGCCCGGCCCGCGGCCGATGATCCCCGCCGCCTTGCCATCGATAAACAGATGCAGCCGGTCCCCCGCCAGCGGGAACGTCAGTTCCACCCGCCCCGAGGCCCCGGCACGATTCGTCACGCGATACCACCCGTAGCCATACGGCGCGCCGAGATTCGCCAGTTCCGCCGGCCCGGCGATCCCTGCAAACCGCGCGCTGCGCCCGCCGACATACTCCGCCAGATCCGCACCCACCCAGTTGTGCAGTTCAATCGGCTTGGCCGCCTTGCGCTTCTCCACCAACTGCACGCTCGGCCGGATCACCGGCGCCGCCACCACCGGCGCCGCGGCAGGCACCACCGGCGCCCCCTTCTTGGTCACCTTCGCCGCTGACTTTGCCGCCACCTTGCCCGCAGCCTTCCCCTTGCCCTTGACAGGCTCCGGCTCCGGCGCGGCCACCACCGGCGCGGGCGGTGCAGGAGGCTTCTCACCATGGCGGCTGCGCACAATGTCACCATTGGCAAACAAGCGCGTCACCACCACCTTGGCATCTTCCACCAGCGGATGCCCGTCGGGCGTCATCCCCGCGACGTTGAGCGCCACCACCTCTTCGCCAACGTGAATCCGCCCGAGCTGGTGCCGACCTGCGATCACCACATGCACATTCTCATGCTCGATCACCAGCGGCTCATCACCCTCCGGCACCGTCACCTCGATGGGCGCGCCGTTGATCGACAGCTTCGCCGGCGTCCCCGCCGGGCCGAAGCAGACAAACACCTTGCCGACCAGCGCGAACGCCGAAAGGTTGCAGTAATCCAGATGGCTGCGCCCCGCCAGACGCACATCCAGCAGCACCCACGCCGCCGGCGCGTCGTCGAGATACACCGGCAACTGCGTGCCGTTGGACAGCAGCAGCGTCGCCGGCGCCTCGCCCATGTTTTCGCCGGCGAAGATAAACGCGACTGAACCCTGCGAGCCGGACGCATGCATCACCGAATGTGGCCGGACATACGCCCCGCCGCTCTTGGCGCCCTTGCCCGAGGCCTTGGCCCCCGCGCTCCCGCGCGCCGGCAAGTCCGGATGCAGCCCCACCGCATACGCCTTCGGGTCAAGATGCGACAGCACGCGGCTGAACCGCGAGGCAAACGTCGCAATCAACCGCACCGGCTCATACAGCTCCGTCTGTCGCCCCGCCGCGTCGATCATCGAGCCATGGTCGCTGGCCGTGGTGACAAACCGCCCCGGCCCGCCGGGCAGCCGCCCGCCGGAGAACGCAAAGTTCGTCCCGCCGACGAAGTTCTCGATATTGAACTGACCCGCACCAGCGATGATCTCCGCCAGCAGGCGCTCAAACTGACGCCCATCAGCCACCGGCGGCAGCGGCTCGCCCCACACCGGCGTGCCCATCGACGCATTGACCTTCGACACAATCCGAGGCTGCCCCGGACGCACCGTCGCCAACTGCCGCATGAACCCCAGCAATTCCTCGTTGCCAACCCACGAATCAATCTCCCCCTCAGCGCCCTGCCAGAGGTTGTTGGCGTTGAGAATCGGCACCTCAAAGCCGCTTTCGTGGATGTAGCGATTCAACTCGGCCAGATAGCTCGTCGCCTTCGCCTGGCTGCCGCAGAACCACTCATGCTCGCTCTGCACCAGCACGATCGGCCCGCCGACCGTGTCCCCCGGGCTCTGCGGCACGCTGATCTGCAGATCCCGCAACTGCTTGGCCACCGCGCCGAAGAATCGCGACGCCGCCTCGAGATACGCCTGGCTGCTGGACCGCAGACTGACCAGATCCTTCAGCCCCAGCGCCCAGGGCGGAATCCCGCCGAGGTCATACCCCTCGCCCACAAACGGCCCCAGCCGCACGATCGCATGCAGATGGTGCTTGGCGACGAGCTGGACGAAGTGGCGAATGTCATTGTCGCCGGTGAAGTCAAACGCGCCCGGCCGCGGCTCATGCCGCGCCCAGACGATCGGCAGCGTGATGCAGTTGAGCCCCGCAGCCTTCGCCGCGAGGATCCGCGCCTCCCACGTGTCGCGCGTCAGCCGCGCTGAGTGGATCGTGCCACCAACCAGCCACAGGCGCTTGCCATCCACCAAGAGAGATTGGCCGTCGAACGTGAGTGCGGGCATCGCGGCTCCAAGGCGGCGCGCCATCCTGCGCACCAACAAGGCATCGCCCAATTCCACTGACCAGCCAGCGCGGCGAAACGGTCGCACGCACCAGCCCCGAGTGAGGGCTATACCCAAGCAATACCCAAACTTACCAGATTTCCGGCGAACTTGTCTCGCCGTCTGGGGGTACCGCTTCGGCGTCCATGCCGAGCCCCCTAGGATAGGCCCCCCCTTGGCCGTTGGCTCAAAGCAGGCCCTTTCTGAAGCGTTTTGCCGGTTCATCCGGCCGACAACCTCCGCCAATTTCTGCGATACACCCACGATCAAGGTCAAACGCGATGCGATTTTTCACCAAAACACGCTGTTGTCGATTGATCGCCTTTTCCGCCACCAGCCCTGCGGTTTTCGCCGCCCTCGCCGGGTGCCAGCATGGCTTGCAGGGGGTCGATCGACGGGTGGACGAACTGGTTCAGGAACGCACCGCCTCGCTGTTGGGGGCCACCGTCACGCCGCAACTGACTGGCCGCCTGCCCGCCCGATCGCGACTGGAAGGGATTTCGGGCATCCTCGACGAGCGCACCCCGCCGACGACCGACCCTGCCGCCACCGAATTGACCTTCACCGAGGCCCCGGCCGATCGCGATGTCGCCGCGCGGCTGCGCGAGTTTGCCGCCGTCGACGCTTCGATGGCCACGGTGCTGAGCCTCGACGCCGCCCTGGCCCAGGCCCAGCAGACCAGCCGCGAGTATGCCGACGCGCAAGATGCGTATCTGCTCGCGTCGATCAACCTGCTGGTCGAACGTCACCTCTGGGGCCCGCGATTCTTTGCCAACACCAGCGCCATCGCCACCGCCACCGGCACCGACGGCAACTTCGCCAGCCCGCTGAACATAGCGCCTGCCCAGCGGCGGCGAGGTCGAAGCCCGCTGGGTCTGGAACGCCACCGAGCAACTCCGCGAGACCGCCACGGGCAAGTACACGCAGGCCTCGAGCCTCGTGCTCTCGGGCAATCTGCCCCTGCTGCGTGGGGCGGGGATGGTCGCGCGCGAGGACCTCACGCAGGCTGAGCGCGATCTGGTCTACGCCGCGCGACGGTACGAGACTGCGCGGCGCGACTTGCTGGTTGAAATCGCCCGTGAGTTCTTCAGCCTGCAACAGCAGCAGCGCTCGATCGCCAACCAGGAACGCGCACTGGAACTGCTCCGCCGCCTGGAGCGCCGCACCGGCGCACTGGTCGAGGCCGGGCGCCTCGCGGAGTTTCAGCGCAACATCGCCGCCAGCGACGTGCTGCGTGGCGAGGCTCGCCTGGCCGATCAGCGTGAGCGGTTCATCCTCGGGCTTGATCGCTTCAAGGTCCGCCTCGGCGTGCCCGTCGGCACAGTGCTGACGATCAGCCCCGACGTCGTCACGCTGCCCGAGCCGCTGATCGAGCCTGGCGCCGCCGCCGAAGCGGCGCTGGGCTTCCGACTCGACCTTCAGACACAGCGTGATCGGCTGATCGACGCCAACCGGCGCGTCTCCAACGCGCGCGACGGCCTGCTGCCCGAGGCCGATCTCGTCGGCTCGGCGACCTTCCGCACCAAGCCGGGCGTCGGCGAAGGTGGCGTGGTCTATGAAGCGGGCGATGCGATCTACCAGGGCGGCGTGCAGGTCAACTGGCCGCTCGACCGCCAGCAGGAAGCCCTCGCCACCCGGCGTGCGCAGATCGAAGCCGAGCGCTCGCGGCGTGACCTTGACGCGCTGGTCGACACCGTGGTGCTCGATGCTCGCGCCAGCGTGCGCGAGATCGAACGTGCTCGCTTCAGCCTGCAACTGCAGGAGCGCGCCGTGCAGATCAACCTCCGCCGCGCCAAGGAGCAGGAGATCAAGGCCGACGAAGTGACGGCCCAGCAGGTGGTCGACACGGCCAACGCCCTGCGCGATGCAGAAAACGCCCGCGACCAGGCCCGGACCGACCTCTCCAACGCCGTGCTGAACCACCTGCGCGTCACCGGCCAACTTCGCGTGACCCGCGAGGGGCTGCTGCAGTTGCCTGGCGGCAGCGAAGGCCGCTGATCGCCCGGCCTACTACATGCAACGCAGTTGCATATAGTCCGCCATGGCCTCGCACCCCGCGACACACCCCACCACTCCCGCCCCCACTCCCGCCCCCACTCCCGGCCCACGCGACGCGCGCGACGCGCGTCTGCCCGTCACGGTCCTCTCCGGCTTTCTCGGCGCAGGCAAGACGACGCTGCTCAATCACATCCTGCACAATCGCCAGGGCCTGCGCGTCGCCGTCATCGTCAATGACATGAGCGAGGTCAACATCGATGCCGAACTGGTCAAGACCGGCGGCAAGCTCGACGCCGGCGATGATGCCAGCGTCGTGCTCGATCGTGTGCAGGAGCAGCTCGTCGAACTCTCCAAC
>JALOQT010000189.1 GCA_025453375.1 Phycisphaerales bacterium
GTGCCGATGCTGCGTCTGCGCGGGCCTGCTTCAGCCCTGCAAGACGTGTCCGCCGGGCGAGTGCCCGTGCGTCTCATCGTCACGATTGAATCGGCCGACGCCCAGGCCCGCCGCGCGACGATCCAGCCCATCCTCGGGCCAGAGGCTGCCGCCGCCGGCCTGACGATCGATGGCCAGGCCCCACGCCTGAGCCTGACGTTCACGCCGCGCTAAATGGGCCCTTCTCAGCCGACGCACGCGCCCACACCGCTAGCGCTTCGTATGCCCGCGCTTCCCACACCCGCCCCACAACTTTTACGGATTGATGATTCCCTCGCGAATCGCAAATCGCGCCAGTTCCACGCGGTCGTGAATCGCCAGTTTCTGCATCAGCCGATCCGCGTGGTTCTGCACCGTCTTGACGGATAGGTGCATCTGCGCTGCGATCTCCTTCTTGCTCAGGCCCGTCGCCAGATAGCGCAGCACCTCGCGCTCGCGGTCAGACAGGCTCGCCAGCCGCGTCTGCACGCTCGGGCCCGACGCGCCCCCCGCCGCGCTGGCCATCCGCACGCCATCGCGATCAACGATCACCCGCTCAAGCACCTCCGGCGAGAACGCCACCCCGCCCGATGCCACCATCGTGATCGCATCAACGACACGCTCGGCCGACCCGCTCTTGACGACATACCCCCGCGCCCCGGCCGACACCGCCTGCTCGATGTATCGATCGTGAAAGTGCCCCGACAGGAACATCACCGCCGTGCGATCCAGCGCCTGGCGGATCGACTTGGCCACCTCAAAGACATTCCGCCCGGGCATGTCCACATCCAGCACCACCACGTGCGGCTTCAGCCGAAGCGCATGCCCAAACGCTTCATCCGCATCTCGCGCCATCACCACCTCAAAGCCCGCGCGCGAGGCCAGACGCTCGCTGAGCATTTCGCGCAGCAATGCGTGGTCATCAGCCAGAACTACCCGAAAGTCACCCATACGGTTACGCAGGTGTAATGCTTACACCCGCATGATACCGGCAATGGCCTCACGAAGGGAACCCGCCGAGAACGGTTTGGTCAAGATTTGGGTAGATTCGACATCCAAATCTGTCGGCAGTGTCATCGCTGCATCACTGGTCAGCAGCAATGCCCGCAGTTCAGGCCGCTGGCGACGCATCCGCCGCAGCGCCGAGGCACCATCCAGCCCCGGCAGCGCCAGGTCCGCCACAATCACATCAAACTCCGAAGCCCGCTGACGGAACTGCGGCAGCGCTTCCTCAGCGCTCGCAAACGTCTCCACCGTCATCCCCGCGTTGCGCAGCGTTTGGGTGATCACCGCCGCCACCGTCGCGTCATCCTCCAGCAGCAGCACGTGCCCCTTCACCTGCCCGCTCGCCGCCGCGCCCGTCGGCACGCTGGCCATGGCCGGCGGTGTGGGGGACGTGGGGCCTGTGGGGGACGGGGGGCTCGTGGGGGGCGTGGGCATCGCACCGAAGCCCGACCGCTCCGCCGGGCGTGACAACTGCGCCAGCAGCGCATCAAGATCCGCCAGCCCACTGACGCGCGACGACGCCGAAGGCGGGGGACTGCTCGCCGCCACCTCGGCGCGAGGGGCAACCGGCACCGGCGCGGGCGAAGGTGCCGGCGCCTCAATCACCGGCGCAGGGGCCGCGACATAGCTCGGCAGCGTCAACTGCGACTCCGACGTTGTGTACGACGGCGGAATCGGCATCATCGTCGTGCTCGCCACCGCCGCCTCACGATCAACGGCCGGCAAGACATGCTCAACCTGGCCATTGACCGACTCAGCAAATGACGATGTCGAAACCGGCATCGGTGGCGGCGTCAGCCGCGGCGCAACCTCCACCACCGCCGGCGCAACCCCTGCCATCACCGAAGCATCCGTGGCCAACGCATCAGGAGCAGGCTGCCCGCTCCGCACGCGCGCCGGAATCGTGATGACGATCGTCGCATCGCCGTTGCTCTGACCAGTCGTCAGCGTGCCACCATGCTCAGCAACAATCGCCCGAGCCTCCGCCAGCAGCGAGGCATATGCCGCGCTCTCCGGCCCGGCAGGCAGACCAGCCTGATGCGTCCGAATCAGGATGATGCCCTGATCCTCACGCGTCGTCGTCGTGATCGTCACACTTTGTGCAGCGCGCACCGGCCCATCAAGGCTGATCACCGCCAGCGCCACCGCCCGCCCAAGCGTGCGCGGCCGCGCCGTGATCTCCGCATCCGCACCCTCATGCACATGGCGAATCTTCGAACCCTGCGCCAGATATCGCTCAGCCTCTCCCGCCCACTGCCCGCCGCACGTCGCCAGCGACGCCGCACTCCGCGGCTCATCGAGCATCGGCACGTGCGCCCCCCACTGCTGCAGCAGGCGATCCTGCTCAGCCATGCCAGCCTTGACCAGATTCAGCCCCGAGCGAACATCCCCGCCGCTGAGCGCGGCAAACTCCACCGACTCGGCCCCGCCGCGAACCGCCAGGTTCGCGTTGGCCTGGTCATGCACCATCCGCGACGCAAGATGATCCGCCAGCCGCATGGGCGACCACGCCTCGACCGCCCCGGGGTTGAACCCCTGCAGCACCGAGAGGTCCTTGACCGTCGCCAGATAACTCTCGACTGAACCATCGCCCCGGCGAATCGCACTCGTGCTGATCCACGCACGGAACTTCTGCCCATCGGCCCGCTGCAACACCACCTCGCGATCAGCATGAGGCGTCGCCAGCAAGTCACTGAACGTCCGCACAAACCCATCGCGATCATGCGCCCCGCTGGCCAGGCTCGTCGACGGCCAGAACGGCGGCGGCACCGCCTTGCCCACCAGTTCCGTCCGCGAATATCCCGTCATCGCCGTCAGCGACGGATTGACATCCACCACCTGCCCCAGCGAATCAAACCGGATCAGCCCGTCGCGCAGCCCCGCCGCGACCGGCTCAAGCGCCTCGCCCTTGGCCTGGCTGTGCCGATCCGTATGCGTGATGACCGTCTCGATCCGCTTGCGATACGCCCGCTTGCGGAACAGCAAGATCCCCAGGAACGCCAGCGTCAGCAGCACCAGCGCCAGCAGCAGCACCGCGCCAAACGCCAGATTCGACAGCAGCCCGCTCCACCCGCGAACATCACTGTCCGCCCGCTCGTTGAACCACGTGAACTCCACGAGCATCGAGTCATAAATCTTCCGCAACTGCTCCCGCTGCGCCTCGCTGAGGCCCTCGGCCCGATTGGCGTAGTTGCGCTGCAACTGCTCCAGCTCGTTAAGCTGCTGAGCAATCACCGACTTGCGGGCCGTCGCATCCTGCGCATCAACACCGTCCGTCCGCACGACATTGATGATCCCCCGAGCGGCATTGGCCGCCTCCGACATCGACTTGAGCAGTTCACCGATCGGGTTCGACCGCGATGCAATCAGCTTCGCACGATCAACATCCGCCTGCGACACGCGAATCGCCAGCGTCACATCTTGCGCACGCGCCAGCCGCATCTGCGACACCAGCACACCCACCGACACCACCGCCAGCAACCCCGTCATCAGCACCAGCAGCACAAACCCGGGCCAGAAAAAGCCCGACCGCTGCGGACGCACCGACAGTGGCGTCGCCTGAGAATACGTTTCGGTCTGTGAACTCTTCATGCGTGCCTCTGCTCGAGCATGCCCACCATCCGACGGAAAACACCTTCGGGCCACCTGCAACCAGCCAGAAATCGACCGACACCCGACAATCTTCAACGCCACGGGTCCGGATACCCTGACGTCGTTCTACCCGGGCCCCTTTTCGTGGGTTCGCATCGGTCAAAAACATCCATCGCGTGAGTCGCATCGAAGACGTTCATGCAGGAGGTTGGGTTATGCACGGCACCATCCGCTCACTTTCCATGTCCATCCGCACACTCACCATCGCCGCCGCCCTCGCCGCGACCGGCCTCTCACCCGCGACGTCCTTCGCCCAGAGCGTCTCGCCCACCCCCGGCTCGACCCTCGCGCAGC
>JALOQT010000190.1 GCA_025453375.1 Phycisphaerales bacterium
TACATGCGTGAGCCGCTGGATTTTTCGGTGTTTCCATCGCTGCTGCTGGCGACGACACTGTTTCGGCTCGTGCTCAACGTCGCCAGCACGCGACTGATCCTGACGGCCGACGCCAGCACGCCGGAGGAGGCCGAGGCTGTTGCGGGTCATGTGATTTCGGCCTTCGGGCACTTTGTCGCTGGTGAGAGTGTGATCGTCGGTGTGATCATCTTCCTGATCCTCGTCGTCGTGCAGTTCATCGTGATCACCAAGGGTGCGACGCGCATCAGCGAAGTGGCCGCGCGGTTCACGCTCGATGCGATGCCCGGCAAGCAGATGGCGATCGATGCCGATCTGAACGCCGGCATCATCAACGATGTCGAGGCTCGTCGTCGTCGTGAGCGCATCGGCCAGGAGGCGGACTTCTTCGGTGCGATGGATGGTGCCAGCAAGTTTGTGCGTGGCGATGCCATCGCCGGCATCATCATCACGCTCATCAACGTCGTCGGCGGCATCGCCATCGGCGTGTTGCAAAAGGGCTGGCCGATCGGTCAGACCGTCGAAGTCTTCACGAAACTGACCATCGGCGATGGCCTGACGAGCCAGATCCCTGCGTTCGTCATCGCGATCGCTTCGGCGTTGATCGTCACACGCTCCGGCGCCAAGGGCGAGTTGGGCGAGGCGGTCAGTGCGCAGGTCATCAGCCAGCCGACGGGGCTCTTCGTGACGGCGGGTTTCCTCGGGATGCTCGCGCTGACGCCGCTGCCGGCGCTGCCGCTGCTGGCGACGGCGAGTCTTCTCGTCGGGATGGGCATCTTCATGGTTCGCGGCAAGCAGGCCAGCACGCGCGCAGTCGCCGCCCAGGCGCAGGCCCAGGCCAGCGCCAAGCCCGAGCCGCCTGCGCCGGAGACTTTCCTGAAGCTCGACACGATGGAACTGGAGATCGGCTTCGGCCTCGTGCCGCTGGTCGATGCTTCGCGCGGCGGGGACTTGCTTGACCGCATCAGTGCGATTCGGCGTCAGCTTGCGGGCGAACTGGGCATCATCATGCCGCCGATCCGGATTCGCGATAATCTGCAACTGCCCTCGACGGATTATCGCATCAAGGTCAAGGGTGCGATCGTCTCCAGCGGCACGACGATCCCGGGCAAACTGCTCGCGATCGACTCGGGCATTTCGACTGGCCGCATCGAGGGCACGCCCGGCAAGGAGCCGGCATTTGGCCTCGATGCGTGGTGGATCGATCCCGCGCTGAAGACCAAGGCCGAGACGATGAACTACACCGTCGTCGACCCCGTCAGCGTGCTGGCGACGCATCTGACCGAGGCCACGCGCACGCACGCGGCGGACCTGCTGAGCCGCCAGGAAGTCAGCGAACTGATCGCGCAGCTCAAGACCAAGGCGCCGAAGCTCGTCGAGGAGGCGGTGCCGACGGTGGTCAAGACGGGCGATCTGCATCGCGTGCTGCAGAACCTGCTGCGCGAGCGCGTGCCGATCCGCGATATGGAGACGATCGTCGAGACACTCGCCGACTGGATCGGCAAGACCAAGGACCTCGACGTGCTGACCGAGTACGTCCGTAACGCCCTGCGCCGCTCAATCTGCCAGCAGCACGCCACGCCTGGCGAGAATGGCAAGCTCCGCATCGTCTGCTGCACGCTCGACCCGGCGCTGGAAGATCAGATCAATGCGTATATCGACCGCTCTGTCAGCGGCACGAGCCTGACGATGCCCGCCGGCGTGGCCCAGCGCGTCAGCGATCAGATCATGCGGGGGATTCAGTCCGTCACCGCGGCGGGGCACAGCCCGATTGTCATCGCTTCGCCGACGGTGCGGGCGGTGGTCCGCCAGATCATCGAGCAAGCCGCGCCGAATGCGGTGGTGCTGGGGTACAACGAAATCGTGCCGGGCGTGGATGCCGAGAGCGTGGCGCTGGTGCCCGCGCTAGCCACCGGCGAAGCCGCCCGCGGCCCGCACATCGCGGCGTGACCTGTGCTTCATCAACTTGATTGACGTACTGCGTCTCTGCCCCACTGCGTCACTGTTCCACTGCGTCACTGTTCCACTGCGCCACAGCCCAATCAGTGCACGTTGCTCGCCGCCAGCCAGCGCTCCGCGTCCAGTGCGGCGATGCACCCCATCCCGGCGGCGCTGACGGCTTGGCGATATTGGCCGTCGGCCACATCACCGGCGGCAAAGACTCCCGGCAGGTTCGTGTAGCTGTTGCGCTGCTTCAGCGCGACGTAGCCAGCGTCGTCAAACTCCAGGCCTGTGCCCTTGAGGAACTTCGTTGCTGGCGTGTGGCCGATGGCGATGAACAGGCCTTTGAGCGCCAGCGTGCTGCGTTCCTTGGTGACAGTGTCCTCAAGCAGGACGCCCTCGATGAACTCGCCGCCGAGCACATCGACGACGACCTTGTTCCACAGCACCTTGGCGTTGGGGCGGCTCATGAACCGTTCCTGCATGATCTTGCTGGCCCGCAGGCTGTCGCGCCGGTGGATGACGTAGACGACCGAGCCGAACTTGGTGAGGTATGAGGCTTCTTCCATCGCGGTGTCGCCGCCGCCGATGACGGCCAGCGGCTGGTTGCGAAACGCCGGGAGGGCGCCATCGCAGACCGCACAGGCCGAGACGCCGCCGCCGCTGCGGGCCAGGCGCATCTCGTTGTCCAGCCCCAGCCAGTTGGCGACAGCGCCCGTGGCGATGATGACCGCGTGGGCACGGACGACCGTGCCATCGGCGATGTGCAGCGTGTGCGGGATGCGTGCAGGCTCGGGGCTGAACTCGCACTTGACGACGTCCTGCATGTGCGTGACGGTGCCGAAGCGTTCGGCCTGCTTCTGGAACTCCTCCATCATCTTGGGACCGGTGATGCCGTGACTGAAGCCGGGGTAGTTTTCAACCTCGGTGGTGAGCATGAGCTGCCCGCCCGGCAGCACGGGGCCTGGGTCATTTTTCGGAATGCCGATGTAGCAGACGGGGTCAAGCTGCGCGCGGGCGGCGTAGATCGCGGCAGTCCAGCCCGCCGGGCCGGAGCCGATGATGACGAGCTTGTGTGCCGAGCCGTTGTGGGATGCTGCGCTGCTCATGGGTGTTTCGCGGGTTGCGTCGTGGTGGATGATCGATCGTGGGCCGGCGGAGGAGGTGCCTCCGCGACCGGGAGAGGAGAGGATACGTCTGGTCGATGCGCCGGCGGGTCAGAACCGCTTGTGGGCGGGGCGGAGGCTGCCGCCTTCGGGGGCACGGATATTCAGGATTGAGCGGGCCAGGGCCAGGTCGTCGGGCCGGGTGATCTTGATGTTGCGGACATCCCCCGGCACGATCGCGATGGGCGTGGTGCCCAGACGCTCGACGAGTTGGGCATCGTCGGTGCTGGTCAGGTCCTCCTGGGCGTACGCCGCGCGGAGAACCTCGGCCCGGAAGACCTGCGGCGTCTGCACCGCTACCAGCCCTGCGCGGTCGACGGTTTGGCCGACGGCCCGCAGCGATGGTTTGCTGGGCAGGCCGAGGATGGCGTCCATCGGGTCAGCCGCGGCGGTGGCCAGCGGCTCGGGAGCGACGCGTTTGAGCGTGTCGCTGACATCGACGGCGGGGATCGCCGCGCCGTGCGCGCGGGCGGCGTCGAACACCGCGTCGAGCAGTTCAACGGGCGTGCAGGGGCGGGCGGCGTCATGTACCGCGATCAACTCGGCCCCTTCGGGCACAGCCTGCAACGCGGCGGCGACGGTTTCGTATCGATGCGTCTTCCCGCCACGCACGAGGCGAACGCCCAGCAGGCCGAGCTTGTCGCCGTAACGCGTTTTGAAGGCTTCAAACGCGTCTGGCTCGTGCGGCCCGGCGACGATGATCGACGTCACGTCGGCGTGATTGGCAAACAGCTCGACGGTGCGCTGCAACACAGGCCGCCCGCCGAGGTCTTCGTCGAGTTTGGAACGAATCGCCGTCGGATCGACACCCGCGGCGGCGCTGGCCTCGGCGAATCG
>JALOQT010000191.1 GCA_025453375.1 Phycisphaerales bacterium
CCGTGCAGCTGCTCGTGCGCGTGCAGGTGCATCCCGGCAAGCGGTGAGCCGGGGCCGCTGAGGCCGGCGATGTCGTGCGCGAAGACCTCCGCGAGCACCTGCGGCGTCAGGCCCTGCGGGCTGGCGTGATAGTGCAGCGTGCGGCTCAGGCATGCGACGCGATCACACCCTGCCGCAATCGCGCGGACATCGTGGCTGACGATGATCAGCGTCAGCGGGCCAGTTGGGCTGCTGGCGCGGCTGGCGTGCACGTCGGCCAGCAACTGGGCGAACTGGGCCTGGCCCGCGGCGTCGATCCCCACCGTCGGCTCGTCGAGGATCAGGATCGCCGGATCGACGACCAGCGCCCGGGCGATCAAGGCCCGCTGGAGCTGCCCGCCACTGAGGCGGCCGATCGGCTGCTCGCTGTAGGTGTGTGCGCCGACGAGGTGCAGCATCGCGTCAACGCGCGAGGTGACTGATGCGGGCACACGCCGCCAGGGCGAGAGGCCCCAACTGGCCCCGAGCGTGACGGCCTGACGCACCGACAGCGGCATGCCCCATTCGATCTCATTGCGCTGCGCAACAGCGCCGATGCGGCGCGACCTCCTCGCTGCGTGCGCATCCCGGCCCAGCACGCGGACGCTGCCGCGATCGGGCGTGAGCAGCCCGAGCATGATTTTCAGGAGCGTGCTCTTGCCGCCACCATTTGGCCCGAGGATGCCGAGCCGCTCGCCGGGCGCAACTTGCAGCGAAATGCCCGCCACGGCGGGCTCGGCGGCGCCGGGATACGTGTACCAAAGCTCGCGAAGGTCCACCGCGGTGGGGGGGGCAAGGGTGGAAGTGGTGGGCACGGGTCGAGTTTAGCGTCTGTGAAGTGCAGGGTGCACAGGCTCGGACTCCCGAGCCCCGGAGGACCCGGAGAAGGGACAGTGGTCAGTGCATCTCTACGCAGCGCCCCCCCGGCCCCCCCCGGCCCCGACCCCTCCCGCCCCCGCCCCGCTCGCTAAACTCGGCCCGATGCCTGTGCTGCTCTCGGCCAGTAGTGGTTCGCTGCAATCGTCGATGTCGTCGGTCGCCTTCGGGCTTCTCGGCGTGGTCGTGGCGTCGATGGTGCTGTCCGCCGGCCTCGTCTGGCTCGTGCGCCGTATGAGCTTGCGCGTGGCGGCGCTGGATGGCGTGGGCGTGGCGGGGCAAGTGAAGGAGGCGCCGCGGCGTGTGCCCAACACAGGCGGCATCGGCGTCGTGCTGGCGATGCTGCTGACCATTGGCCTTGGCGTGCTGGTGATGCTCGAGCCCCCGCTGCGAGCGATGGTCATCGAGCGTGTGCCGGAGTTGGCCAGACATCTGCCCGGCTTGCAGAGCCAGTTGCCGGCGCTGGGCATCTTGCTCGGGGCCGTCGCGGTGCTGCACATCATGGGCGTGATGGATGACCGCAAGCCCCTGGCGGCGTTGCCCAAACTGCTGGTGATGCTCATCGTCGCCGGTGCCGTCGTGCTGCTGCTGGATCGCACGCGCGTGCTGACGCTGCTCGATGCGTCTGTCGGCGGGCCATGGCTGAGCGTGCTGATCACCATCGCGTGGATCGTCGCGGTCACCAACGCGCTGAACTTCATCGACAACATGGATGGCCTCTGCGGCGGAGTGACGGCCATCGCCGGCTCGGCCTTGCTCGTCATCGCGATCATGCACGGGCAGTGGTTCATCGGGGCGATGCTGGCGGTGCTCGTTGGCGGTGTGCTGGGGTTTCTGATCTTCAACTTCCCGCTGCGCCGCCCCGCGACGATCTTCATGGGTGACGGCGGCTCGCTGGTCTGTGGCTTTCTGCTGGCGGTGCTCTCGATCCGATTGACGTATGTGCACGTTGACGCGAGCAGCGCGATGCCTGGGCCGCTGGCGCATGTCGTGCTGGTGCCGTTGGTGGTGCTGGCGGTGCCGCTGTATGACCTGGTGAGCGTGACGCTGCTGCGCATCAGCCAGGGCAAGAGCCCGCTGGTTGGCGACCTGCAGCACCTCTCGCATCGGCTGCATTTTCGCGGGCTTTCTCGCCGGGCGGCGGTGACGGTCATCTGCGGGCTGACGGCCATCACGGCCCTGGGCGGCGTGCTGCTGCCGACGCTGGCGACCTGGCAGGCGATCCTGATCTTCGGTCAGACCGGCGCGGCGCTGGTCGTCCTGGCGATTGTCGAGTTCCGCGCACGCAAAGCATCGTGAAGCCCACACCATGAACGACACACCCGCCCCAACCAGCCTCGTCATCCTCGGCGCCGGGCACATGGGTTCGGCGATTGCCCGAGGCGTTGTGGGCGTGGGCGTGCTGCCGGGCGAGGCGATCACGCTCGTTGATCCCGGCGCGGTGCAGGGGCCACTGAGCGACACGCTGGCGAATGTCATCGGCGAGGGCGCAACGCTGCTGCCATCGATGCCCACGCGCCTTGCGCCCGGCGCGGCACTCTTGCTGGCCGTCAAACCACAGGTCTACGCGACGATCGCCCCGAGCCTTGCGACGATGGTGCCTGCCGGCACGCCGGTCATTTCGATCATGGCGGGCATCACGCGGGCGCGAATCCAGCAGGATTTGCGGACCGAGCAGGTCGTCCGGGCGATGCCAAACTTGCCCGTCGCCGTCGGGTGTGGTTGCACGGCGCTGGTCGGTCCGACGCTGGGCGAGCTGCGCGGGTGGAGCGAGCAGTTGTTCGCGTCAGTCGGGACGAGCATCGTGCTGGATGATGAGTCGCTGCTGGATGCGTTCACCGCGCTGGCGGGCAGTGGGCCGGCGTACTTGTTTTATCTGGGCGAGGCCTTGAGCCGTGCTGGGCAGCAGGTCGGCTTTGGCGAGTTTGCCAGCCGGGAGATTGCCCGCCAGGTGCTGCTCGGGGCGGCGGCGATGCTCGAGTGCGATGGGCGATCCTTCGAATCGCTGCGAGCGGCGGTGACCAGCCCCGGCGGCACGACCCACGCGGCGTGCACGACGCTCGACGCCCGTGGCGTGATGGACGCGTTTACGGCGGCGATCAAGGCCGGCACCGCCCGAGCGGGTGAACTCAGCGGCACGTGATTGACCACGCTTTGGCCCGCTGGCTCTGTTACACTTGATGACTCATGCTTCGCAAGCGCGGTGCGCCAGTGCTGGTCGAGTTGCTCAAAAAGTCCCCGTCATCCACGACCGGGCCGGTGAGCGATGTCGCGCCCTATGCGACCAGCAACATCCCGCGAATCCCCACAACGACGGGCAACCTGGCCGAGAGCGCCTCGTGGGCCCCGGCGGCGCGGATCAAGCAGCGGTCGACGATGATCATCGCGCTGGTCGTCAGCGCGGCGATCGTGCTGATCGTCATCGCCGCGGTCATCGGCCGCGCGGTGGGGCAGAAGAGCACTGACCAGCAGTGGGCCGACCGGGTGGGTGGTGGGGGCGGGGGTGGGGGGAGTGGGGTTGCGCCATCGGGTGGTCGCGGGGCGAACGACGGCCTCGGCGGCGCGGGCACGCCCGGCGGCCCTGGCTCGACGATCCCGCTGATCGACCAGCCAGCCGTCGTCGGGCCCACGCCCGGACCTACTTCTGGAACTGGTCCCGGACCTGGCCCCGGCCGTGCGGGCGGGGGCGGTGGGGGGGGCGGGGCGACGGTCACGACGGCCCTCCAGCCCGGGTGGAACTATCTGGTGGTGGCGACGTTGCCCTGGAAGGAAGCGGTCCAGACGGCCCAGTTCCTGGCCCAGAGCGGTTATCCGGCCAAAGTCGTCCCCCGCAACCGGGTTGATCCGAGCCAGGCGGAGGCTAAGAATACCTCCTGCGAAGTTGTGCTCCTGGCTGGGTTCGCCCCGGGGGAGTTCAGCGACGCACGGCGCGAGCGCGAAACGCTCGTGACGCGGATCAAGGCGTTGGGCCGGACGTGGCGAGCCGAGAATCGGCGAGCCCCGTCGGACTTTTCTGACGCGTTCTGGAAGAAGTTTTAGCCGCGGTGCGTGGTTTCCAC
>JALOQT010000192.1 GCA_025453375.1 Phycisphaerales bacterium
CCCGCGGCAAACGCCACCGCGCTCCTGGCCGTCAGCCCGCCGCTCTCGCCCACACAATCTGCCACCCCCACGCCCGACGCGTCGGACAACTCGCCGGGCTCCCCAGCCGTGGCCAGCACGCCATCGCCAACGCCTCCCGCCCCGGCGCGCAGCCCGATCCTCCCGGGCGATGTCATCACCGATATCAACGGCAGCCGTATCGAAGCGTTCAAGGACATCACCCTCGCTGTCGCAATGGCCGCGCCCGATACGCCGCTGCGCATCACCCTCCAGCGTGACGGCGTGCCCATGACCGTGCAGGCCACGCCGCAGATCGAACCCTCCACCAAAATGCTCGCCCTGGGCGTCGGCCCCTCGCTGACCGGCACGCTGGAGAAGCCGACCGACCCTGCCGCCGCCGCCCGCGCCGGCGAGCTGCTTGCACGGCTGTCGGGCAACGCGGAACTTCGCCCCGGCGCAAGCCTGCTCGCCGGTGAGACCTTCGCGCAGCTCGATGCACGCGTGCAAGCCGCCGGTGGGCAACCGGTCATCGCGCGGTTCGTCAATCCCGGCGCCTCGACACCAATCGATGTCACGCTGCAACCCGTCGCCGAACTGCAGGAAGCGACCATCGCCTCGGTCGACGGCGTGCAAAGCGGCTTCGGCCACCTGCTGGGCCTCGTCCCGCTGATGACCGTCGAGGCCGTCGAAGATGCAGGCAAGCAAGCCGGCTTGCAGGGGGGCGATGTGTTCGTCCGCATCGGTGATGCGTCGTGGCCGAGCTTCGCCGCGGGCATCGGCCAGATTCGCGCCGAGGGCCGCACGAAGATCGACCTGACGGTGCTGCGCGTCGTCGATGGCAAACTGACTCGCGTCGAACTCAAAGGCGTGCCCGTGCGCGACAAGCGCATCGGCTTCCGGCCCAACACCACCGCCGCCAGTGACCTGCCCGCAGCCCTCGGCGGCGTGCCGATCACCCGCTGGCCGACCCTCGCCCGCCCCAGCGGCGCGACCGGCCCGACGACCGACTCGCCCCCCGCCGCGAACCTGGGCATGTTCTCCGGCTCGATCGTCACGCACGTCGGCGAGGTGCCGGTCAGTTCGTGGCGCCAGATGCACATCGCCCTCACCCGCGCTGCCCAGGCAGCCCCCGCCGATGCGCAAGCCACACGCATCGAACTGCGCCTGCGCATCCCCGACGGCGCCAACGCCGGCCTCGGCACCGAGGAACGCGTCACCCTGACGCTCACCCCCGAGGATCGCAAGCAACTGCTCGCCCTCGGCTGGACGTCACCCCTCGGGCCGGAACTGTTCACGACCGACGAGTTCCTGCTCAAGCGCTCAAGCCCGATCGCCGCAGTGGCCAAGGGGATCAACGAAACGCACAAGATGGTGCTGACGACCTACCTGACCTTCGCCCGCCTCTTCCAGGGCACGGTGAAGGTCGAGCACCTCAAAGGCCCCGTCGGCATCGCGCACGTCGGCACAATCATCGCCGAGCGCGGGTGGATCTGGGTGCTGTTCTTCATGGCCGCGCTGAGCGTGAACCTGGCGGTGGTCAACTTCCTGCCGCTGCCGATCGTCGATGGCGGGCACTTCGTCTTCCTGTGCTGGGAGGCGATCACCGGCAAGCCGGTGAGCGTCGCGGTGCAGAACGTCGCGACGATCGCGGGGCTGGTGCTGATCGGCTCGCTGTTCCTGGTCGTGACGTTCAACGACGTGGTGCGGTTGTTGACGTAGAGGCAAGTAGGCATCAGCCATTGGGCATCAGGCATCAGGAGATGCAAGATGACGGCCTGCTGCCCGCTGATGGCTCATGGCTGATGGCTAATGCCTTCCCGCTCCACACCCCTTTGCCGCCCATGAGAGGCTGACCGCCGTGGGACATCCGGACCCCACCTGCGGGTCGATTTTTCGTGCCGCGCGGCTCCTGGGCGATCGTAGCGGTTTTGGGGTTTTGGGCCGATGGGCGCAAGGTCGCGGACGTTGCGCACGGGGTGGGACGTCGCCCCGCTGGCGGACGATTTTCGGTCGGTTGGCGTAAGGATGGTTCCTCTGCGGGCGGGTTGCATCCTGTCGCGATTGGGCAGCGAAGGCATGTGCCGCGGAGAGTCTGTACACTTGCGGCCCTCCAGTCCTTCGGCCCACGCGGCGTGACCGCTGGTGTGTGTCGAGGCCGAGGTGTGCGTCAGTCTGGTTGATCCTCAATACGTTCGTAAGGAGTGTGCGATGGGTCTGAAGTCTGTCTTGAGCGTGGCGGCGGCGATGGTTCTCGGTGCGACGGCGTGGGCCAGCGATGGCGCGGCCAAGCCGGCGGCGGGTGGTGCGGCCAAGGCCGCCACCGGCCAGCAGTACACCATCGGCCTGGTGGCCAAGAGCCAGGACAACCCGGTGTTCGTGGCGGCTCGCGCCGGCGCGGAAGCCGCGGCGATCGAACTGGGCAAGAAGTATGGCGTCGAGATCAAGATCGACTGGCAGACGCCCGTCGGCGAGGACGCGCAGAAGCAGGCCGACCTGATCACCGCGCTGGTGGCGCGCGGGGCGGCGGGGATCGCCGTCTCGGCCAGCGATGCAGCAAAGCTCAAGAACGCGATCGACAACGCGGTGGACAAGGGCATCCCCGTCGTGACGTTTGACAGCGATGTGCCGGGCAGCAAGCGGTTTGCCTACTTCGGCACCGATGACTTCGAGGCCGGCGCGGCGCTGGCCAATGAGATCAAGACCGCGCTGGGCGGCAAGGGCGTCATCGCCATCCTCGCCGGCAACCAGAACGCGCCGAACCTGCAGGCCCGCGTGCGCGGCGTGCGCGAGACGCTCAAGAAGATCGCCCCGGAGATCAGCGTCCTGAACACCTACTACCACGAGGAAACCCCGCAGGACGCGGTCAAGAAGATCGAGGAAGTGCAGGCGGGCAACCCGCAGATCACCGGGTGGGTGTTTGTCGGTGGCTGGCCGCTCTACACGCAGAACGCGCTGGACAGCCTGCGCGGCAAGGCGAAGGTCGTGAGCCTGGACACGCTGCCGCCGACGCTGCCGTATCTGCTCAACGGCGATGTTGAGGTGCTGCTGGGCCAGAAGTACTTCGGCTGGGGGACCGAGAGCGTCCGCCTGCTGATGGAGAACATCCTGGAAGGCAAGACGCCGGAGAAGCCGATGGTCAACGCCCCGCTGGACCGCGTGACGAAGGAAAACGCGGTGGCCTACGGCAAGAACTGGGACACGTGGCTGGGCAAGAAGCCGGAAGAGAAGAAGGAAGGCAAGTAAGGGATCGAGGGATGGGGGATCAGGGATCGAGAAGCGGATTGAACGAAGCCCTGCGAGTGATCGCGGGGCTTTTTCGTTGGGGTGGGGGGGGGCAGGGGCGGGTGGGGAAGGGAACCGGTGACGCGTCGCACTGGCCAACGGCAAAGTCGTTCGGCGCTGTTCACGGGCCTGATCTATTCAAGATACGCCCCCTGCAGCAGTGGAACCATCTCGCCCTCGATGATCGATCATCGACCATAGAGTTGTCAACTACTAGGCAGCTGTAGCGTTGGCGAGGAGTGCGTTTGTGGGACATGTCATCACTATTCACCGTGCGATTGAAGTGTCACGCGAGTGCGGGTATCCATTCAGCATTTTCGCGTGCCAGCCGTGGACACCCGACTCGGCGGCAATCATCTGCTACGTCGATCTAGAAACCGAGCTCCCAAGCACAGTCGAGGGCTTTAACTATTTCTTGGGATGCGACATCGTCAATGAGTTTCTCGAAGGCTGCCGCGACATGACCCCAGCGCAGCAGACCGAGCGAGTGATCTACTACGCCATTCATGACGCTTAGGTTGTCACACTGAACCGCACGTCCCGCTCGGAGAGTTGCACAGTGACCACCCAGACTCGCGGCTTCGACGATCATGATGGCTGGAGTTAC
>JALOQT010000193.1 GCA_025453375.1 Phycisphaerales bacterium
TACGGGGTTTCTGCGATGAAGGACGAGCGCCTCTTCAAGCTGCTGTACGAGAAGAAGGTGGCGAATCTGGCGGATTTCCTGCCGTTCCTGAACAAGGTGGCGATGGCGGGCAAGCCGCTGCTAGTGGTGGCGGAAGATGTCGAGAGCGAGGCGCTGGCGGCGCTGGTGGTCAACCGGCTGCGCGGCGTGCTGAAGATCTGCGCGGTCAAGGCGCCGGGCTTCGGCGATCGTCGCAAGGCGATGATGGGCGACATCGCGGTGCTGACTGGTGGGACGTTCATCGCTGAGGACCTTGGCCGGAGCCTCGAGAGCGTCGAGCTGTCGGAGCTGGGGCGTGCCAAGAAGATCGTCATCACGAAGGATGAGACGACGATCATCGAGGGCGGCGGCAAGAAGAAGGACATCGAGGCCCGCGCGTCGCAGATTCAGGCGCAGCATGATCGCAGCACCAGCGACTACGACAAGGAGAAGCTCAAGGAGCGCCTGGCGAAGCTGACCGGCGGCGTGGCGCTGATCAACGTCGGCGGGGCCAGCGAGGTGGCGATGAAGGAGAAGAAGGACGCGGTGGATGACGCGCTGAATGCGACGCGCCACGCGGCCAAGAGCGGGTACGTCGCCGGTGGCGGCGTCGCGCTGATCCGCACGCAGCCGGCGATCGAAGCGGCGATGAAGAAGGCCAAGGGCGATGAGGCCCTGGGCTATCAGATCGTGCATGCGGCTGTCGAGGCGTGCGCCCGTCAGATCGCGATCAACGCCGGTGCCGATGGCGACATGGTGGTGAGCAAGATCAAGGATGCCAGCGGGAGCGTCGGGTATAACGCGATGAAGCACGACTATGAGGACCTGGTGAAGGCGGGGATCATCGACGCCGCGCTGGTGCCCAAGACGGCGCTGATCAACGCGGCGAGCGTCGCGGGCCTGATGCTGACGACCAAGGTGATGGTCGCGGAGCTGAAGGACGACGCGAAGATCGAGGTTGGGGCGACGAAGTAAGATCAACTCACTCCACCATCGCTCAACTGCAGCGGAGGAGCTTTGCAGGTTCTCGCTGTTGAAGACCCTCGGGAGTTGTTTCGGCGATCGCATGGCCTGAAGCACGATGGCTCAATACTCGATTGTCCAAGGTGATCTGCTTGACCAGCGTGTTGACGTGATTGTGAACGCATGGAATCGCAACTTCATTCCGTGGCGGCTGCTGCTGCCGCAGGGGGTGTCGGGTGCGATCAAGAAGCGGGGCGGCACGGCGCCATTTCGGGAGCTTGGACGAATCGGGATCATGCGGGCAGGCGCAGCGGCGACGACTGGTGCTGGATCGCTGCCGTTCAAGGCGATCATTCATGTCGCGGGGCTCAACGCGTTCTGGCGGTCGAGCGAGTCGATTGTTCGCGCGTGTGTGCGGAGTGCGATGGGTGAGGTGAACAGACTTGGTGTGCGGTCGGTGGGGTTTCCGATCATCGGGGCAGGCACGGGCGGCGTGAAGCGTGAGCAGGCCAAGACCGCGATGATCGAGGAACTGCGCGGGATCGAATCCGCGGCGAGCGTGTTGATCGTGGAGTATCGTGCGAAAGACTGATCATGCCCACTGCCAAACGTGACTATTACGAAGTGCTCGGCGTCGAGAAGTCGGCGGATGCCGAGGAGATCAAGCGCGCGTATCGGCGGCTGGCGATGAAGTATCACCCGGATCGCAACCCGGGTGATGCGGAGGCTGAGGCGAAGTTCAAGGAGGCGGCCGAGGCGTATGAGGTGCTCTCGGATGCGACCAAGAAGCAGCGGTATGACCAGTTCGGGCATGAGGGGCTGCGCGGCGGTGGTGGGCCGGCGACGCATGATTACACGCGGATGAATGCCGAGGACATCTTTTCGATGTTCAACGACATTTTCGGCGGCGGGGGCGGTGGGTTTGGCGGGGGGCGCGGCGGTGGGCGGGCGCGCGGGCCGGCGCGGGGGTATGACCTGGAGACTGAGGTGCTGCTGTCGCTGGAGGAGGCGTACAGCGGTGCGGACAAAGATGTTGAGTTCACGCGGCTGGATGTGTGCGAAAAGTGCAGCGGGACGGGCGCGAAGCCCGGCAGCAAGCCGGTGCAGTGCGGCACATGCAAGGGGCAGGGTCGCGTGATTCAGACGGGGCTGGGCGGGATGTTCCGGATGGAGACGGGGTGCCCGACGTGCGGCGGGCGCGGGCAGATCATCAAGGAGTTCTGTGACGCGTGCCGCGGAAAGGGGCGCGTGCCGCGGAAACGGTCACTGTCGGTGAAGATTCCGGCGGGCGTGAGCGAGGGGCAGGCGGTGCGGGTGCGGGGTGAGGGCGAGCCGCCGACGATGGAGGATTCTCCGTCGGGGGAGGGCGTGCGGGGTGATTTGCATGTGGTGATTCGCGTGCGGCGGCATGATCTGTTCCAGCGCGATGGCGACCATCTGGTGATGGAGATGCCGATCAGTTTCACCAAGGCCTCGCTGGGTGCGGAGGTCGAGGTGCCGACGATTGAGGGGAAGCGTGCGACGCTGAAGATTCCCAAGGGGACGCAGTATGGCACGATGTTCCGCCTGGCGGGGCTGGGGATGCCGAGCCTGCGGAGCGGGCAGCGCGGGGACATGATCGTGATTGCGAAGATTGAGATTCCCAAGAAGCTGAGCGGGGCGCAGGAGAAACTGCTGCGAGATTTTGCCGCCAGCGAGAATGAAACGGTGATGCCGGAGAGCCAGGGCTTCTGGAAGAAGATCAAGGATGCGTTGAGTTGAGGGGGAGGCCACTGGGGACTGGGCACTGGGCATTGGCGGAAGGTTGTGTCACTCGTCACTCGTTACTCGTTACTTTGTTACGTTGAGTTGCCATGTTTAATCCGTTCAAGAAGGACAAGGCTGATGGTTCGACTCCCGGCTCTGCCGCGCAGGGGGAGGGTGCGGGCGAGGGGCTGGGTGAGGGTGCGGAGGGTGTAGATGGGGTTGCGCCCGGCGGGGAGGGGGAGGTTGAGCAGTTGCAGGCGCAGATTGCGCAGTTGCGGGCGGACCTTGGTCAGGCGCAGGATGATCGCCAGCGGGCGCTGGCGGATTACGTCAACTTTCAGCGGCGCAGCGTACAGAATGAGCGCGATGCGCGCGAGGCGGGCGTGCGGAATGTGCTGCACTCGGTGCTGCCGGTGATTGATCACTTTGACATGGCCCTCGGGCAGGACCCTGAGAAGGCCAGCGCCAAGAGCGTGATTGACGGCGTGACGATGATCAAGGATGAACTCATCCGCGTGCTGGGCGTGCATGGTGTGACGGCGATCCGGCCAAACAAGGGCGATGCGTTTGACCCGGCGAAGCACAAGGCGATCGCGCAGCATGCCGCTGAGGGCGTGGCGCCGGGGGCGGTGGTGGCGCTGGCGCGGGCGGGGTACATGATCAATGACCGCATTGTGCGGCCGGCGGAGGTGGTCGTCGCGCCCGAGGTGGCGGCGGCCGGCGCGTGATGGCCTGATGGAGCGAGACGACTATGCCGACGTATGACTATCGCTGCACCGCGTGCAAGCATCAGTGGGAGGAGTTCCAGTCGATCACGGCCAAGCCGCTGAAGAAGTGCCCGGCGTGCGGGAAGGCGAAGGCCGAGCGGCTGATCGGCATGGGGGCGGCGGTGGTGTTCAAGGGTGGCGGGTTCTATCAGACGGACTATCGCAGCGAGGCGTATAAAGCCGCGGCGAAGGCGGATGCGGGGTCGGCGGACGGCGCGGCGAAGCCGGCGAGTGATTCGGCAGCTTCGAGCACGTCCTCAAGAAGCCCTTCCAGGTCCGACAGGTCGTCGAAGCCATCGAAGGCGCGGCTTCCCCCGTCCACTGATGCTCCCGACACACTCAGTTCATGATTGACAACAGGCCCACGCAAGGACGCGTGGGCCTGTTGCG
>JALOQT010000194.1 GCA_025453375.1 Phycisphaerales bacterium
TGATGAACAAGATCAATGAAATATTTCTCGAAGACCAGAGTGTGATGTCGTTCGTCGGCAAGCCAACTGGAAACGACTTCGTGGACGCTTACGTCAACTTTGTCGCCAAATTTTCACCTATGTGGTATAAAAATGACACTGGTGATGACAAGGACCTCGCCGAAGCTCTCAGTGAGGCTATTTCACGTGTTTCACTGTATAACGATATATCGAGAGACGTCATATCTGGAGCCGGAATACAACTCGAGCAGTACGTCGCCCGATGTTTCATGGGTGGTGTCCAATGCAACTTGACCCGCGACTTTCATCAGTTCTTCGATCAGTACTACTTCAACTGTTACACGTACGATCCTTTGGCATCGGCGTCCGGAAGGAGCTTCGACGACAACTTGCCGTGGTTGTCACCAGGTTTGGACAACGGTCTGACGATCGTCGTCCTCACCGGAAGTGGAATGCTGAAATGGAATCCTAATGCCAACGTGATACCGGGTCTGTATGACATGGGAAGCGCCACAGCCGGTGCAGACGGGGTACGCGTCATGATCCATGCACCGGATGTGGTGCCGTTTCCTCTGGCCGAAGGCTTCGACGTACCGCCAGGATTCTCTGTGTCGTTCGGCATCCGACCGCGTCGTAATGTTCGCATTGGTCCGCCGCACGGTGATTGACTACTACCGCGCCGGGGCCGCCGGGCTGCACATTGAGGATCAGCAGTTTCCGAAGCGCTGCGGCCATCTCGATGGCAAGGCGCTGATCAGCAGCGATCACATGATTGAAAAGGTCCAGTGGGCGGCGAAGGCGGCGCGAGAGCTGGCGCTGGCCTCGTCGACACCTTCAGCCGCGACGACGCCGGCAATCATCCTCTGCGCCCGCACCGATGCACGCGGCGTCGAGGGGCTGCCCGCCGCGCTGGATCGCGCCGAGGCGTATGTCCGCGCCGGGGCGGAGATGATCTTCCCCGAGGGGTTGACGACGGCGGTGGAGTTCCAGTCCTTTGCGCGAGACCTGCGTGCCCGCGTGCCGAGCGTGCTGCTGCTGGCGAACATGACGGAGTTCGGCAAGACGCCGATCACGCCGGTGAGCGATTTTGCCAGTTGGGGCTACAACGTGGTGATCTACCCCGTCAGCCTGCTGCGCGTTGCGATGGGCGCGGTGACGCGGGCCCTGGCCGACATCCAGCAGCACGGCTCAGTGCAGCCCGTGCTCAGCCAGATGCAGACGCGCCAGCAGTTGTACGACCTGATCAACTACACCCCGGGCGTGCCTTGGGAGATGCCAGGGAGGTAGGGGGCTGGGTGGACGGAGGCGCGGCTAAGCCTCGATATCAGGTGATTGATGAGCTTTCGGTGGCCACCAGCGCTATGGCTGTAGGGGCGAAAACTCGACATCGAAGTTCCAGATCGACCGTGTCCCAACGGTGTCCACTGGCCGCACGCTGATGGAGGTGATCTGCTTGCCATGCCGTTGGAATGCACGATCGATGACCCAGAGTGCGTTCCCAGGCGCGGCCATCCAGTCGTAGACCGCTCTCTCGAAAGTCCCTGGAGCCATCGTCTCATTCGCGCGGCTGCAGGTCACGCTGACACGCACCCTTTTGCTCACCGTGCCTTGGCCAGCCTCAGCAGTTGCTGAGGACTCCACAGGGACATGGCCCATCACCACGACTTCAAGGGACGCCCGCCGAATGGAGGATGGTTCAGTGTCGACTGCGCTGGGCGCGGTAGCGAACGTCCGAGGACTTTCCGACACTTTGTCATACTCTGACCAACGCTCATCATCGTCCGGCATGGCGGAGATCACGCCGCTCGGGCCCAGTGAGAGCGACCACTGGTCGGAGAACACAACGGCGTTTGGGCTCTCGCCAGCGCGATCGGCTCGGGCCGCTGCTCGGGCGTCTCGCTTTGAGTCTGCGTAGCCGATCGAGTAGGCAAGGATGAGGCCCCCTGCGAACACAGCCAGGATGAAGATCACCCGTGGCCACCCGATGAAACTGCTCGGCGTTGAGTCTGCTTGGCCACGCATGTGCGTTCTCCCACTGCTCCGTCAATCGCTCATCAAGCCATTGAACGGATGAACGTCAAATCCTAAGCCCGCCTGGCGGCCGATGAGGCAGAGCCGGGTCGGGACGGGACGGGTGGCCGCGCTGCCTCCTCACGCCCTCCGCTCCTACACTCCGCCCTTTCGTCCGAACCACGTTCCTGAGTATCGAAAGGCAGACCTATGGAAACCACGCTGATCATCTTCAAGCCCGACGCCGTGCAGCGCGGGCTCTGCGGCAAGATTCTCTCGCGCTTTGAGGACAAGGGCCTCCAGGTCGTCGGGATGAAGCTCACGCAGATCACCCAGAAGCTCGCCGAGACGCACTACGAGGCGCACAAGGAGCGTTCGTTCTACCCCGGTCTGGTCAAGTTCATGACCTCCAGCCCCGTGGTCATCCTCGCGCTCCGCGGCAACGGTGCGATCACCATCGCCCGCAACATGATGGGCGCGACCTTCGGCTCCAAGGCCAACCCGGGCACCATCCGCGGTGACTTTGGCGTCAGCAACTCCTTTAACCTGATCCACGGCAGCGACAGCCCCGAGGCCGCCGAGCGCGAACTGAAGCTCTTCTTCGCCCCGGGCGAGGTCCTGAACTGGAACCGCGCCGGCGATGCGTGGATTTATGACATGGCCGGCGGCAAGCCGGAGTAAGCCCCGCCAGCAGCGGGGGCGATGAAGCGACGGCATTCGGCCGTCATCACGCTCAGTCGATAGGTAACGTCAAGGCCGCCGGCACCCGGCGGCCTTGTGCTTTGGTGCTGAGGAGGTTCAACTCGACCGATTCGCAAGGCGCCGCCGCAGGATCGTCACGCTTCGGACGCGCCCGCCAGCACCGCCGAGATGATCAGAAACACGACGTAGGTTCCAAGCAGAATGCCCCCCTCGATCCGCGAGACGGTCTTGTCAAACGTCCGGCTGATCGGCACGAGCGCCAGGCCAAGCAGGCCCAGATAGACCAGCGGCAGCGTGATCGGCCCGACGACATCTGCCCCGACCGGAGCAATCAGCCCGACGATGCCGAAGATCGCCCCGACGTTGAACAGGCACGAGCCGATCGCGTTGCCCATCGCCAGGTCCGTCTGCCCCTTGCGCAGGGCCAGCACGCCGGTGACCATCTCCGGCAGCGTGGTGCCGATCGACACGACCGTCACGCCGACGACCGCCGCCGGCACGCCAAGGCCAAGGGCCAACGCTGCGGCACCATCGCTGGCCCACATGCCCCCAAAGCTCAGCAGCACGAGGCCGACGGCAAAGCCGATGGCAATCCGCCCCCAGCCCATCGGCGGCGATTCATCATCTCGATGCGCTGGCTTCGGGTCCGTCTCGAAACTCTGCATCAACCGTTCAGAGCGAGATTGGCTCATCGCGCTGCTGATCGTCCAGACGCTGTAGATCAGGAAACTGACAAGCATCACACCAGCCAGCCAGCGTGACGGGCCGACGATCAGCATCAGCGAGGTGAAGACAACGATCTTCGCCGCGGCGAGCCAGATCTCCACCGCGATCAGCCGCTCACGAACCACCAGTGGCTTGATCAACGCACACAGCCCAAGCACCAGCGCCAGGTTGCAGATCTTCGCGCCGACGACATTGCCCAGCGCCAGATCGCCCCGACCCTTGAACGCGGAGATGAGGTTCAAGGCCATCTCCGGCGCACTAGTGCCCCAGGCCACGAGCGTCAGCCCGACGACCAGTGTCGAGACAGCAAGCCTGCGCGCCGTATCGACCGACGCATCAACAAGCAATTTTCCTCCGACAAGCAGAAGCACCAACCCGCCGACAAACTGAAAAATCGGGATCATCATCGTGCACTTCTGGTCAGGTCTATGAACGCCGCATCGAC
>JALOQT010000195.1 GCA_025453375.1 Phycisphaerales bacterium
GCGGTCAACGCGGAGCGCCGCGTTGGCCTCGTGGCCGGTCGGATAGAAGACCGTGCTGCTGGCGCCGAAGGCCGGAGCAGCCGCCGCGGCGGTGCTCGTCGCAGCCGTCGTCGTCGTGGTCGTCGTGCTGGACGAAGCCGTCGTCGTGCTCGACGCAGCCGTCGTCGTCGCCGCACCCGAGCTCATGCCCGAGCGGGTCGTCGCCGTGCCGGCAGTCGTCTGGCCGCTGGCCGCGCCCGTCGCCACGGTCGTGCTCGAACGAGCAGCGCCCGTCGTCGCCGTGCCCGAGCCACCCGAGCCGGTCGTCGCCAGGCCCTGGCCCGAACCCATCCCGCCGCCAGCAGCGTTCGTGCCGCCGCCAGAACCGGTGATCGTACAGCCGGACATCGCCGCCAGCACCAAAGCGCCAGCCATCGCCGGCATCCACTGCGTCGCATTCTTCATAGTCATCTCCATAAGCATTCACGTTTCCCCACGCGAAGACATTCTCGCGCGGCGGAGGCTTCCATCAGGGACAGGGCCAAGGTTAGCAGAATCAAACCAAGGATCAAGCCCCCTTAGGTCCAATCAGATTCCTTACCTGCTCCCTCCGCGCGCTCGGGTAACACACCCGACCACCCGGAGACCCCGCTTTCGGACCAACCCACGCCCCCGGATGCAGACTTTCGCTTGATATTTTCTTCGCAAACCAAACGAAACACGACAATGACGCTCGCTTGCAGGCAGATCCTGCGCTGAAAATCCGCCAGATTCCCAGCCAGTTCGCTTGCCGTGCCACCACACTCGGTCATGACTCTAAAGACCAGATCGATCGGCAGTTTTTGCCGATCCGCACGATGCCCAAGTTTTCCACATGAACTTTCAAGCCCACCGCCCCAGCACTCACGCCTGAGCGTCACCGGCCGGCCGCTGCGTCTAGATCTGCCCCGCCAGCAACGCCGCCGCCAGTGCCTCGGCTTCATCATCCGTTGCACCAATTGACACAGGCTGGTTCACCGCCGCCAGGCGCTTGCGCAGGTCACCCACAAATCCAAGCCGAATCCCGAAGTTCTCTCCCACCTTCACCGCCCGCCCAAGCCCGATCGGCTTGTTGTTGACCAGCAGTTCCAGGTCATCCTCGGCGTTCTTGGGCAGTTCCACAATCGCCCCGGGCACCAGCGCCACCACATCCCGCACCGTCATCGTGCGGCGGCCCAGCACCACAATCACCGGGACCTCAAGCTTCAGCAGTGCTTCAACGTCAGCGCCCATGCCCTTGTCTATCGACACGCACGCCCGCTGATCGTGAGCCGCTCACCCGTTCCAGCGGCCGATGACAATCGAGCAGTTGTGCCCGCCGAAGCCAAACGTGTTGTTCATGGCGTATTTCACCCCGCCCGCCCCGGTCCCCACCTGTCGGGCGACGTTCGGCACCAGATCAACGTCAAACCCCGTCACGTTGCCCTTGTCATCCTTCGTCCCCGGGTTGTCCAGGTTCATCGTCGGGGCGATGATCCCCTCAGCCACCGCATGGATGCACGCGATGGTCTCCACCGCGCCGCTGGCCCCCAGGCAGTGCCCGTGCACGCTCTTGGTGCTGCTCATCAGCAGCCGCCCGCCCTTGCTCTTGCGGGTATGGTCGCCAAAGACCGCCAGCACCGCCTCGACCTCCGCCATATCGCCCAAAGGCGTGCTGGTGCCGTGCGCATTGACGTAGCCGATATCGCCCGGGTTCAGGTGCGCATCGCGCAAGGCCCACCGCATCGAGCGGCTTGCCCCGCCCCCGTTGGGGTCCGGCGCCGTGATGTGGTGCGCATCTGAAGAGTTGGCCACACCGACCACCTCCGCCAAGATCTTCGCCCCGCGAGCCTTAGCGTGCGCCTCGGTCTCCAGCACAAACGCCGCCGCACCCTCGGAGAGCACAAACCCATCACGATCAATATCAAACGGGCGGCTCGCCTTGGTCGGCGCATCGTTCCGCGTGCTCAACGCGCCCATGACGCCGAAGCTCGCCACGCAGATCGGCGTGATCGCCGCCTCCGCCCCGCCGACGATCATGACATCCGCCTCGCCGCGCCGCATCGTGTGCACCGCATCGCCCATCGCGTGGCCCGAGCTTGCACACGCCGTCGCATGCGTGCTGGCCGGGCCCTTGAGCCCGAAGCGGATCGACAGATTGCCCGCCACCGCATTGGGCATCAGCCGCGGCACCGTGAACGGCGACAACCGCCCCGGCCCCTTGGCCAGCAGCGTGTCCTTCCCCTCCTCGATCGTGATGATCCCGCCAATGCCCGAGCCGAAAATCACCCCCGCCCGCTCCAGATCGCCCTTGGCAAAGTCCACCCCGCTGTGCGCCACCGCCTCCACGCCCGCCGCCACACCCAACTGGGTGAAGCGATCCAGGCGCTTGGCCTCGCGAAACTCGATGACCTTGGTGACATCCCACCCCTTGACCTGCCCGCCAAAGGTGGTGCCCCACTTGCCCGCCCAGGGCTTGAACTCTTCCAGATCGATCGGCGAGATGCCCGATCGCCCATCGCGCATCGCGCTCCACGTGTCCTGAGCGTTGTGCCCGAGGTTGGTGACAGCGCCCATGCCGGTGATGACGATGCGGGTTCGATGCTGATACGCCATGCGATCCTCCAACTGATCCTCACGAAGACTTGACGCAGGATAGGGCCGACCCGCCCGCCAGTTCACGACACCCCCGCCTGCCTGTTGTCACTGCTCACCAGAGGGGCTCAGGGGCACAGGGAAAGACCGATGCAGGTCACTGGCATGGGCACTGCAAGGCCCGCAAGGCGCGCGTCGCGCTGCCGACTTCATTTCGCGGACTCTCCCCCAGCCTGTCTTTCCCTGTGCCCCTTCGTCCCTGTCGCAAAAACCATGGCGTCCAAAAACACCGCCAGCGACGGGCACCTGCATGCCCGCCGCTGGAACGGATTGACTCGTTCTTGCCGCGCCGATCCTTCGATCACGCGCCTCGCCCTCAGGCGACGTTCTTGGCCTTGCAGATGAAGTCGATCGCCTGGCCGACGGTCTTGATGTTCTCGGCCTGATCGTCCGGGATCTGCGTCCCGAAGGCATCCTCAAACTCCATCACCAGTTCGACCGTGTCGAGGCTGTCGGCGTTGAGGTCCTGCTGAAACGCAGATTCCGGCTTGATCGTCGCCTTGTCGGCGCCGAGCTGCTTGGCCACGATGTCGATCACTTTCGCTTCAATCTCAGTCTTAGTCACGTGCTTTGCTCCGTCAGGAATGGACGGGCGACGATGCCGCCCGCTCCGGGGAGGATAGCCGCAAACGCCCAAAAGTCGAACCCTCTCACCCCGAAACTCTGGCTTTGTTCGGGTGTTCTGCACCGCACAGCCCCCAGATCGGGCCCCACATCGGGCCCAGACCGGGCTTCAGATCGGGCTCTCACACCCGTCCTTCGGCCCCTCCAGCCAGTCCATCGCGCCTCGCGCCGCCTGTCACCGCCACCACGCCGCGCCCGTCTGGCTATCTGGACCCTCTCCCGCGCTCGCCCGCCCCCCCGCGCCCGCGATTCGGCACAACCCCACCCCCCACCGCACGTCTCTCGACGCCCCGCGCCAAGACGCCTCATCCGCAGCCCGATCCACTTCTTCGGATTCGCACGCGCCGGGCAGGAGGCCCGGTGCACCACTCATCGCCCGTCATGCCCGCACGCACGACGGATAGACAAGGACGAGGTCGCACCATGGCCCACATGCCGCACGAGCCTGAAGCCTTCGCCGAGCAGGTCGCCGAGATGCTCCGTCGCATTCAACCCGACGGCCAGATCGAACTGACCGGCCCACGCGAACTGATCATCAACGGCCGGCGCCTCGATCTGGAAAACCTCTTCCGGCTCGTCCGTCACGATCCGCCCCGCGGC
>JALOQT010000196.1 GCA_025453375.1 Phycisphaerales bacterium
GATCGCGATCAAACGCCTTGCCGAGCGCCCCACCAGCGCCGCCGAGCGCGGACGCGCTGATGGCGGGCAGACCAATCAGGCCTCACAGCCTTCATAATCCGCTTTGCGTCCGCAGTCGCCTCACACCTCGCGTGCTTCAGGCGCCCCGCTGCCCACGCGCTGGAACGCCGCCATCACGCGATCCTTCACCTTCGCGCGGTCAACGCGTGGTGCGTCATAGTCCAACCTGGCGCGGATGGCCATGGGCACATCATCTCCATGCGGGTCGTGGATGAACTCCGCCGGCACGCTGCGCAGCTCCGGCACCCAGTGCTTGATGAATGTGCCGCTCGGATCGCACCGGCCGCTCTGCAGCACCGGGTTCATGATGCGAAAGTACGGCGCGGCGTCCGTCCCCGTGCTCGCGCTCCACTGCCACCCGCCATTGTTCTGCGACAAGTCACCATCGACCAGATGCCGCATGAAGTGCCGCTCGCCCAGACGCCAATCGTGGAACAGGTCCTTGGTCAGATACATCGCGGTGATCATCCGCAGGCGATTGTGCATCCAGCCCGTCGCCCGCAACTGGCGCATCCCCGCATCGACGATCGGAATCCCCGTCCGCCCGCTCTGCCACGCGTCAAGATGTTCGGGCTGATCGGCCCAGCGAATCTGCTCAGTCTCGGGCTTGAAGGCCCGACCCTTGCACAATCGTGGAAACGCGACGAGCAGGTGCTTGTAGAACTCACGCCACAAGACTTCGCTGATCCAGTGCACCAGGCCGGGCGAGCCACTATCCAGCGTGCCCTTGAAGAGTGTCGCGTTGGCCTTGAGTGATTCATCGATGCACACGCGCGGCGAGATCGCGCCGATGGCCAGATACGCCGAGAGGCGTGACGTGCTGCCCATCGCCACATCGCTGTGGCTGGGCGTATCGCGCGTGTCTTTGTATCGCGGGCCTTGCTGCTCGATGAAGGTGTCAAGCCGCGCGCGGGCGGCACGCTCCCCCGCGGGCCACAGTGCGTGCATCGCCAGCGTCGGGCGAGCCGCAGCCTCGCCGCTGGCTGCGAACACCGCAAATGGCTCGTCACCCAGGCTCTCGCGGAGCGCACCGCCGCCCGGTCCGTTGAGCACATCCAGCAACGTGGGCACAGGGTCGGGTCGATGGGCGGGCATCGTCTGCTTGGCCGGCGCGGGCCAGATCGGCACGAGCGGGCCAGCGCTGGCCGGGCCGATCCCGCCGCGCTCGTTGGCCATCGCGATCCAGCGCTTTTTGAACGGCGTGTAAACGGTGTACGGCTTGGTCGCGCCGCGCGGGCCGGAGACGACGACATCCCCCGGCGGGATCGCACACTGATCGTGATGCAGCACAAACTTGGTGCCCTGCGCCTGCAACGCTTCGCCCGTGCGCTCGTCACGCGACAGTTCGTGCAGTTCGTATTGACGATTGGCGTGCACCTCCGACGCGTTGATCACTTTGGCCACACTCGCAACCAGCGCAGGAATTTCGCGATGGTGCGCCGCGGTGCGGATCAGCAGCGGAATGCCCAGTGCCGCCAGGTCCGCCGAGAGCTCGCCGACGGTGCGGAGCATCAGGTCGATCTTGTTGGGCGAGTCATCATGACGTGCCCAGTCCGTCGGCGTGATGAGGAACAGGCCAAAGACCGCGCCATCCCTGCCCGAGGTACTGCCCGAGGCCTTGGCCGCCTTCGCCGCGGCGTGCAGCGACGTGTTGTCGTGCGTGCGGAGATCAACTCGAAACCAATGCAGCGTGTGCATGACTGGCTCCCAAAGGTGCGGCCGAGGGTCTGCCTACCCCGCCCCGCGGCCCATCCGCCGCGCGGGCTGGAATTGTTCGACCGGAAACAGAAACGGGCCGACTGGCTTGCGCCGGGTCGGCCCGTCGGTGAGATGCTCGTTTGCGGTGACCCACCTCGTCCACCTGAACCGCCGGCAACGCACCGGAGGCCTCCGAGCAACTCATTCGTTCGCAGGGGCCTTTCGGCCACGATGATTCAGTCTCTCGTCGTCTTCACGCCGGGCGGCCGGTCATGAGGCTCATCACTTCTGCACGCATCGGGCCGAGGGTCGTAAAGACGCCGCGGGCCGCGACGGTCACCATCGTCGAACCTTGCTTCTTGGCACCCCGCATCTTCATGCACAGGTGCTCACTCTCGATCACCACCAGCACACCCTTGGGGGTGAGGTGTTCATCCAGTGCGTCGGCGACTTGGTTGGTCAACTTCTCCTGCACCTGAGGCCGGCGGGCGAACACATCCACCGTGCGGGCGAGCTTGCTGAGCCCGACAATGTCCGTCCCGTTCGGCAGATACGCCACGTGCGCCTTGCCCATGAACGGCAGCAGGTGATGCTCGCACATCGACGAGAACTGAATGTCGCGGCAGATCACAACCTCGCTTGGGCCTTCCTGCGTGAAAATCTTGGAGAGGTGCGCATCGGGCGTCTCGTGCAGGCCGCCGAAGATCTCGGCATACGCCTTGGCCACCCGCTTAGGGGTATCCAGCAGACCATCGCGGGTCGGGTCCTCGCCGATGGCGATCAGGATTTCCTTGACAGCCTTTTCAATCCGGCCCGTGTCGATCCGCTTGCCCGGCGCCAGCACTTCCACCGGCAGGCGAGACTCCGCCGCCGTCGCCTCACAATCCTCATCCCCACACCCGCACGACGATGCCCGACGGGCGGTGGCCAAGCCTGTGCTGTGACCCACCCCATGACCCAGCCCATGACCCACCCCATGACTAGGGGCGGCCCCGAGATCCACCGAGTACTGACGATCGCGATCCATAGAGCCTCATTTCTGGACAAGCATGTCCTGAACAGGGGTCGAGACGGCGACTCGCATCGTCGAATCGTTCAAATCGTTCACCACGATACCACAGGCTTACGGAGCGATCAATGCTCCGGTTCGTAACTTCTCCAAAAAGATTTTCTGTCATGCAGTAATTCACGGCGTTTCAGCAAATCTACCTATCATGTACCGATCAAGATTCCGAAACGTCCAAAAAGTCCAAATCGTTCACCAATCCGTCCCCCCAATCTGGTTGATTGCACCCGAATCGGGTAGAATAGACGACCCGGGGGCCCCTTCGGCGGCGTATAGATGCGCGTCGTTTCACCGTCTCTTCTTCCTGGCCTCGCGATCCGGTCCTGAGCTTCGTGGCGCGGGCCTGCGTCGAGCCTCGTCTCTGTCCTTCACAGTTGGATCACCCGTTCGTACCTGCTGGTCAACACTGGATGTCCCCGTGACGAAAATGGTCTCCCCCAAGCAGTTAGCCGTCGCCATCGGCGTGAGTGAGTCATCACTCAAGCGGTGGGCCGACGAAGGGCTGCTCGTCGCGGTGCGCACGGCTGGCGGGCACCGACGTATCCCCCTGCCCGAAGCGGTGCGGTTCATTCGCCACATGGGCCTGAAAGTCGTGCAGCCTGCCGAGATCGGCCTGACCGAAGAGGACGCGTCCGTCGCCGAGTGGCACAACCCCAGCGAGGTGTCCGCGGCGTTCTCCGCCGCGGTCGAAAATGGCGAGAGCGCCAAGGCCAAGCACATCATTCAGTCCTGCTTCCTGGCGGGCTGGTCCGCCGCGTCGATCGCCGATGGGCCGCTGCGCGATGCGCTGGTCAAGATCGGCACGATGTGGCAGCACGCCGAGTGGGGTATCGTCGTCGAGCACCGCGCGACGGACATCTGCCTCCAGACGATCAACCTGCTCCGCACGCTCCTGCCCGCCAGGCGTGAAGGCGCGCCCGTGGCGCTCGGCGGCGCGGGCGACAGCGATCCCTACATGATCCCCTCGCTCTGCGCAGCGGTGTCGCTGGCGGAGATCGGGTTCAACGAAGTCAACCTCGGCCCGATGACGCCCGCCCGCGTACTGTGCAAC